>JAGVXB010000033.1 GCA_018303995.1 Candidatus Pacearchaeota archaeon | reverse complement strand
GACTGCAAAGATCCAATTGCACGAGTTCGTTAGTGCTTATGTTGGGGAGCGTGAAAAGGAATTTGTAGAATTCTTTAACAATGCTCCTGCTATCAACACAAGATTACACCAACTTGAACTTCTGCCTGGATTTGGTCGTAAACATACGCAGGAATTGCTCAATGCTCGAACTGATAAAAAGTTTGAGTCTTTTGATGAGATCAGACAGCGCGTTAAAAGCGCTCCAGATCCAAAGAAGGCCATTGAGAAGAGGATAGTTGAAGAACTAACTGAAAACCCTCGACAAAGATTATTCGCGAGATAAAATGGCAGAAACAAAAGAAAAACCAGTAAAGGAGACAAAAGAATCTAAAGACTTTAAGCGACAGCAGCAAAAGGAAGAAGAATATTTAGATTCATTAGTCCGTATTTATAGTAAAGATGTTCCTGGAAATAAACAAACTTATATTGGATTGACATATATTAAAGGAATCTCCTGGGGGGTTTCAAATGCCATTTGCAGAATTCTTAAAATAGACAAAAAAATTAAAATTTCGCAATTATCAAAAGAACAAATCGAATCTATAGAAGCATTTTTACAGAAGCCTCAACTATATGATTACCTTAAAAATCGTCAAAGAGATTATGACACCGGAGAATCTAAACATGTACTTACAAATGAACTTGACATGGTTAAAGATTTTGATATTAAACGTATGAGACAAATAAAAAGTTATAAGGGAATGCGTCACGCCTTGAAACAGCCGGTTAGAGGGCAACGTACTAGAAGCCACTTCAGAACCACTGGTGTTGCTGTAGGAGTTAAGAAAAAAGGAGATACTAATAAAAAATGATTCGTAAATCAAATAAGTTTTCGCGACCTCATAAATTATATGATAAAATCCGTATTGGCGATGAGAATAAACTTGTTGAAGAATATGGATTAAAAAGCAAAAGAGAAATTTGGAAAGCAGAAGCAAAGATAAAATATTTTAGAAATCGCGCTAAATTTCTTATTACCTCCGATTTAGAAGAGCAAAACAAATTTTTTGCCAAACTTAGGAACATCGGATTGTCTGTAAAAACTATTGCTGATGTTTTGGCACTAAATAAAGAAGATTTGCTTAAGAGAAGATTAACTACTCTCGTATGGAAAAAGGGTTTAGCAAATAGCGCTAAACAAGCAAGACAACTCGTAGTTCATAAAAAGATATCTGTTGACGGAAGAGTTGTTGATGTTCCAAGCTACATTGTTTTTGTAAATTCTGAAGGAAATATTGTTCTGAAAAATAAAACCATTAAGGAGACTGCATGAGTAAAATAAAATCTGAAGATAAAATGGAAGAATTAAAGGAAGGAATGCCTATAAAGAAAGAAGAAGAGAAAGATATCCCTAAGATGGAAGTAGTTGAACCTGAAGAAATTGAGAAAGAAGAAAGGGCAGATATTATTCCAGGAATCGCTTATGTGTTTGGTTCTTATAATAACACCATCGTTCACATTACAGACCTTTCAGGAAGCACTATTACTCGTATTAGTGGGGGAATGATTACTAAACACAGTCGTTTGAAAGCTAACCCAACTACTGCGATGTTCGTCGCTAAAAGGGCTGCAGAATTTGCTAGAGATGCTGGAATAACTGCACTTTATATTAGAATGCGAGGCCAGACTAGTTCTCCGGGAATTGGTCCAGGTGCTCATGCAGCAGTTAAAACTCTTAGCAAAGAAGGTTTCAGAATATTAGGAGTTCTTGATACCAATAGAGTACCTCGTGGCGGTCCTAAGAAAAAGGGAGGAAAGCGCGGCAGAAGAGTTTAAAACCCTTTTTTGCACATAAACACTATGGAAGTCATAATTAAAACACCTGAAAAATTAGTTATTAGAACTGATTTGAATTATTCTTTACTTAATGCTGTTCGCAGAAGTGTCGAAGAAATTCCCACTTTAGCAATTGAAGATGTTGAAATATTTAAGAACGATTCTGCATTATATGATGAAGTTCTTGCTCATAGAATAGGTTTAATTCCTTTAAAGAATGATGGCAAGATAACTAGCAAATCTAGTGGAACTCTTTCGTTAAAGAAAACTGGTCCTGGAACAGTCTATTCAGGGGACTTTAAAGGAGACTTGAAAATAGTCTACGATAATATTCCATTGACAATCCTTGAAAAAGATCAAGAGATTGAAATTGTAGCTACTGCTCTTGTTGGAACCGGTTTGCAACATACAAAACACGTTCCAGGATTAATTTATTATAGACATTTATTTGAAGTTAAATCAGGTAATGTTAAAATTGATTCTATTGTTCAAAACTCATTCGGAGTAATAAAACCTGAGAAAAAAGGGAATAAATGGGTATGTGATCTTAATGACGCTCAGACTGATGAAATAAAGACTTTGGATAAAGAGTCCATTTCTGATAGCTCTGAATTTTTATTGTTTGTAGAATCATTTGGAATGCTAGACTCTGAAAAAATATTTTCTAAAGCAATTGAAACTCTTCAGAAGAATATTGAGGCTTTTGAAGAATCTTTAAAGTAAAATGATAAGTAAAACATCGATTAATAAAAGAATTCCTAGAAAAAAGGACGGTTATATAGTGGATACTTTATTTTTAGCAAAGAATTCTGAGAAATGGCAAAAAGTTGCACAAATAATTTCAGGACCGAGGAGAAAATATTCTGCAGTAAATATTGATAGAATTGAAAAAGAATCCTCTAATGGAGATGTTTTGATTGTTCCTGGAAAAGTATTGGGTGAAGGAAATTTAACAAAAAAGTTAAAAGTATGCGCCCTTTATTTTTCAACTTCTGCCGCAAATAAAATAAAACATAATAGGGGTGAGATAGTTAAAATTATTGATGAAATTAAGAAAAATCCAAATGCTGAAGGAGTAAAATTATTAAGATGAGTACTCTTTTAGTTTTAGACGGGACAAACGCGATTCTTGGACGCCTTGCAAGCTATGCAGCTAAACAAGCATTGCTCGGAAAAGAAGTTGCAGTAGTTAATTGTGAAAAGTTAGTAATATCCGGGAATAGAAAAATCATTCTTGAAAATTATAAAGAAGTGCGTGCTAAAGGAGGTTCTTCCCAAAAGGGACCTTATTTCCCTACTCAGTCTGCAAGGATTATGAAAAGGACAATCAGAGGAATGCTTTCTTATAAAGAAGGACGTGGAGCCGCTGCACTAAAGAAAATTAAATGTTATGAAGGCTTACCTAAAGAATTTGTAGAATCTAAAAAAGAGCAAATGTTCCATGCAAAGGGAATGAAAACAATGAGTCTTGCTGAAGTTAGTGAGGAGTTAAGATGATGAATGATAAATTAGCCACTAAAATAAGAGCATCTGGGAAACGAAAGACATCTGTGGCAAAAATAAGAGTGCTTGAAGGAAATGGATTAGTGAGTTATAATAAAGTATTGCTCCAAAATTTAAAGATGTTTCACAGATTGGCATTACTAGAGCCAATAAGAATTTATGAAGAAGTTGTTGGAAAACCAAATTACGACTTTTATATTCAGGTGAATGGTGGGGGAAAAGAATCTCAAATTCAGGCAGCCAGACTAGCTATTGCTAGAGCCTTGGTTGCATTAGCAAAAAGACCTGAATTGAAAGAAGCTTACTTGAAGTATGACAGGCATATGCTTGTTGCTGACATTCGTCGTAAGGAACAACGTAAACCTGGAGACTCGAAAGCTCGTGCAAAGAGACAGAAGTCTTATCGTTAGATTATTAAACCTCTTAGTGCCTTTAGTAGTATGAAGATAGATAATCTTTGGAAATTATTTCTTTGAGGGTTATTTATCTCTATAATATCTGTTTTTGTTGGATTAATCTCTATGGTGGTGTTTGGAAGCTTTATTTTTCCAGGACTGATTTTTGGAATTGGAGTTTTAGTCATATTGAAAGATTGGGGGTTCAAAAATACAAGAGGAGGAGTCTTATGGTTATTTTTATGCACTTTAGCCTATTTCTTCGCAGCAATAATTTCAACAAGCCAATTTTTTGGAATGCATAGAAACTTTGATTTTGATCCGGGAGTAGGCATTTATTCTACGCTTGTAGGGTCGATGGTTGGAATAATAATAATGGTTTCTGCATTTGCATTATTCTCTTTTAGGAATAATAAAAAAATGAAAATCATAGAGATAGGACTGGCAGTAGTAGTGGGGATGTTGTTGATTATCGTTGCAATTATTACTCTGACTGGATTATTTGGAGATAATAAAGATGTAGTGAGGATTGAAGAGCAATATTCAGATATTGTATTACGGGCTGACGGTGGAGGATATGCTACTATCTCTGGATCTTTGAAAAGTATTTCAGCTACTTCAACGATGATATCTACAGTTCTCATTTATCAAACCGGAATGATGATGTATCTCGGATGGTTAATGCTGAAAAGACGAGAGGATTCTAAAGATAGCAATTCTTTAAAAAGTAAGTTTTCTAAGTAACATGGATATGGTAAAATCAAAAGATAAACATGTTAAGAACTTTAGTCAAAGAAAAGAAACATTGATGAGGATTGTTGTATGTATAGTTACAGGAATTATCTTAGCGTTATGGAGATATTTAATTGGAGTATTTATAGTCATTAACTTTGTATATTCTCTGTTCACAGCTAAACGTTTGAAGGAACTTGCTGAATTGAGTGAGATATGGAATACTCAATGGTATCTGTTTCAAAAATATATGACATTTGTAACTAATGTAAGGCCTTTTCCATTTACAAAGCTAGCGAAGAATATGAGTAAGTTTGAATAATTCTGGCAGTTGTAAACTTATTTATATCTATTAAATTTCATTTAGGGATGCCCAAATACTCAATTACGATTAACTTCTTCGTTCCTAAGAATATTGTTGAAGTCGTTAAGAAAATTGAGATACCTGAAAAGTTTGTTTATGATTGGAGAAAAGAAGGATTTTTCCATTGCACCGTTAAAGCTATTGAGCTTAGAGATACCTTGCCTTCTGAACAAGAAATCGAATTAATTATTAATAAAATCTCTAAAATAATAGTTAACCAAAGAAATTTTGAAGTTGTTATTAAAGGGGTTGGCAAATTTCCGAACGTTTTTTATGCCAAAATAGATTCTCCTGAATTAATAAAACTACATAAAAAACTTTGTACAATTGGATTGCCTAGCATTAATAAAAAATTTGAAGATGAAAATTATATTCCTCATGCGTCTCTCGTTGCTTTATCAAAACCATATGATGAGGCGATAAATATTAATAAAATATTTGGAAAATTTATTGTTAAAGAGATTCAGCTGGTTGTTTGGGATACTTCTGAAGGGCAACATAACCCTAAGGTTTTTCATAGATTTAACCTTAAATAATTTAAGTTACAAAACCTTTTAAAGAGAAGTACTGTTTTACTTTTAAGATGGTGATTGACGCTTTAGGCAAATTACAGACTGAATTGAAGTTAAGAGGGTTTTCTCCATTGACTGTGAGAAATTACTTTTTTTTTGTGGATAAATTTTTAAAAGCAACAAATAAATCGGTTGATGAAGTCAATCAGGAAGATGTGCGCACATACTTGGCCTCTATGTTTGATACTAAATCTAAAAATACTGTAATGCTTGCTGCAGCTTCGTTAAAATTCTTTTTTACAGAAATATTAAAGAAGGAAGTTGGGGAAATAAGAGTTCCTAAGAAAGACAGGAAACTTCCAGAAGTTTTAACAAAGGAAGAAGTTTCCAGATTAATTAATTCTGCTGAAACTAGAAAGTCTAGATTAATTTTATCTTTGCTTTATTCTTCTGGTTTGAGAGTTTCTGAGCTTGTTAATATTAAGCCTTCTGATATCAATTTTTCTGAAAATACTGGGTGGGTGAGAGAAGGAAAAGGTTCAAAGGACAGAATGTTTATGCTCTCTTCAAATCTTGCCGGCGAATTAAAAGAATATTTGAAAAGAAAAGAAAACTCAAAATATTTGTTCTCTCAAGATGAGCCTTTAACTACTAGAAATATTCAAAAAATAGTGAAAAGTCTAAGACAAAGAGCAGATATACAGAAGAAAGTAACACCACATACCCTCAGGCATAGTTTTGCGACGCACTTACTTGAAGCAGGTGTTGACCTAAGAAAAATTCAGACTTTGCTTGGGCATGCATCGATTGCGACGACAGAATTGTATACTCACATCTCAGGCGAAGAATTGAAGAAGATTTCTAATCCTTTGGATAATCTTAAGTAAAAATTTATATATAAGGTGTCCTAATAGTTGTTGATGAGAAAATGGACGCAACAAGAGATTAACTTTATTAAAGACAATTATTCTAATAAGCTAAACAACGAAATCGCAAAATCTCTAAATCGAGGCAATGGAGGGGTTGCATATATGGCATTAAAATTAAAACTTAAGAAAAAATATGATTTTTATTGCATATCTAGAAAGAAAAATGATAAAGAAATAAATAAAGAACTATTAGAAAATTTTTATTTTAAAGAAAACAAATCTATGAGAGAAATATCAAATATTCTAAAAGTTGGTAAGACGACTATAGAACATTACTTTAATAAATTTAACATTCGTAGACGCGAAAGATCTGAAGCAAATAAAATTAGAGCTACCAAATATGAGCCTTGGCAAAAAGGACTGACTAAAGAAAAAGATGAGAGACTAAATTTGATGGCAGAGAAAGTTAAAGAGGCTTATAGAAGAAAAAGAGAAAATAAATTTAGAGAAATAGAAATAAAATATGGAAAACAACTAAAAGAAATTATAACTTACCTATATTGGGAAGAAAAGTTAACACAAGAAAAGATAGCTAAAAAATTAAGAATTGATCGATTGATTATTATAAAATTGATGAATAAATTGGATATCAAAAAAAGACCAAATTTTGAGAATATAGCAAGTCTTAAAGGAAAAGAACATTCCATGTATGGTAAAAAATGGGAAGAAGTTTATGGAATTGATAAAGCGAAAATTAGAAAAAATGAGATGTCTATAGCTAGTAGAAAATCAATAATAAGAAGATTAGTAAATCGTGAAATGCCATTTAAAGATACTGAAATAGAGAGAATAATGGCTAGTTTAATGATTAATAAGGAAATTAAGTTTGTTGCCCAATATTCAATTGAGGATAAATTTGTATGTGATTTTGTTATCCCCACTCATAAAATTGCTATAGAATGTGATGGAGATTATTGGCATGCTAATCCTAAGATATATGATTCAAACAATTTGAATAATACGCAAAAGAAAAAGATTCAAACAGACAAATTTAAAGATAAATATCTAAAGAATAAGGGTTGGGTGGTGCTCAGATTTTTTGAGTCTGAAATAAAAAAGACTCCTGAGGAATGCATTAATAAAATTCAAAAATTAATATTAGAGAGAAAAATCTCAAATCCTTTAGATAATTTGTTGAATAATAAGATTTAGAGGAGATTTATTGCTTTTTCACAACAGTTACAGCTCTAGTTGGAGCAGTACCTACTCCATCTTTACCTAAATAAGCTTGGTCAAAGAAATCATTGCAAAAGGTAATCCTGACTTGATCATTTGGTTCAATAAGAGCTTCTAGAGCACTAAGTGGTTTCTCTGAATAATCTCTTATATTTATGCCGTATGATTTTCCAGTTTCAGATTCCTTTATTAAAAGAGTGTAATTAGGGCCGTCTCTCAATTCTTTTTCTACGTTGCCTTCTAAAATTTTGCGATTAAAATATGCCCCAAATGTGCCCATATATACAACTGCAGTTAAGAGAGTAGAAGCAACTAATCCCATTCCTATCGCCATTCCGTCTGCTAAAAGATCTGATTTTTTACCCATGAGTTTTATTAAAATATAGACTATTTAAATATTTGCATTGTCCTTTCTTAAAAGGGGTAACTGTTTTTAGAATACTATAGTAATAAAAAGGAGCATTTATATTTATCTTCATGAAAACCACAGTAATAATTACTTCATTTAAAGAACCTAAGACTATAGGAAAGGCTGTAATTGCAATTTTACCTCAGTTGTCTAAAGAAGATGAGTTGATTGTTGTAGCTCCAGATAATGAAACATTAGATGTTGCTAAAAAAGCCTCAAAAAAAGTCAAGATTGTTAAAGATTTTGGAAAAGGAAAACCTGCTGCAATGAATCTCGTAGTAAAAAAAGCAAGAGGAGAAATATTAGTTTGGACAGACGGAGATATTTCTATCAACGATAAAAGTGTAAGAGAACTGATATATCATTTTAAAAATGATAAAATTGGGGCAGTGAGTGGAAGGCCTATTTCAATTGATTCAAAGAGTAATAGATTTGGATTCTGGGGGCACGTTTTGGCAGATGTTGCTCATGAACAAAGACAAGAAAATTCAATAAAAAATAAATTCCTATTCTGCTCAGGGTATTTATTTGCAATAAGAAAGAAATTAATGCCTAAATTACCTGAAGAACTTTTATCTGAGGATGGATATATTTCTTATTTAATTTATAAAAAAGGATATAGAATTGCTTATGAACCAAAAGCAATTGCTTATATCACATATCCTAAAAATTTTAAAGATTGGATAAAACAGAAAAAAAGAAGTGTTGGGGGATATAACCAAATTGCAAAATTATTGAATGTAAAAATACGTTCATTTAATCAGGAAAGCATTAATTTCTGGAGACTTTTCAAATATGTGAAAAATCTAAATAATTTTGTATGGTTAATTGAACTTTTCATAGCAAGGTTGTATTTATGGAGTGTAATTTACTGGGATATAAATGTAAAAAAGAAAAGGCGTGAAGAAATTTGGGAAAGAATAGAAAGCACAAAATAAAACGAACTTATCCTCAATGCTGAAAGTTTCAGCTTACGCCTGAATGTTCAAGCAAGAATAAACCGAACTCGTTTGCCCTTCTCTCTCGTGCTGGAAGATTTAAGCGTTGATTGAACGTTTAATTATGACCCAAATAAACAATTTTATAGGAATTTACCCCAGAGGTATGAGGATCTACTCTTAAAACATCTCCTTGTACCAAGTCTCTTAATTTCTCTTTTCCTAGAGGCAAAGCTACAAGACCATGATCTCCACGAGATTCTGATGCCGCTGAAAATAAATCAGATCTTCCGTGGGGGCGTTGTCCTAGTAAGTGATATTTATTATCTCTTGCAAATCTCCCTATAAAGTAATCTGTAGTTGGCTCCGTAGGTGCATCAAGCATGCCTGGTAAAATAGGACTGCCTCTTATTTCGTGATAGCCGCCGTGACCCTTATCATCTAATACCATAAAGATGAAGATTTTGTCAATTATTTAAAGATTGTTGTGATTTTGGAGAATAAGTTCGCTTTAAAGCACCACCGAGTTCTCTTAATAAAGGTTGTACGAACGTTTGGTGATTTAATATAAAAATGCTTATTCTGAAGAGATTTTTGGAAATAATTTTTTACCTTTTAGAGATTTGGTTAAAAGATAGGCAAGATCTTTAGAGTTGATGCCCTTTGGATTATTTTGACCCACTATCATTGTATGATTAACAATATTTTTATCAAAATCTATTTGACCTCTAAACTCGAGAACTGCTTGCCCTCTTCTTTTAGGATCGTCTTCATAAATTTCTGCATGAACGTTATCCCATTTACTGGAAGATTCAGAAAGGTAATAACTTCCTCCTCCTAAATAATCTGCTAAACCCTCAATAAGTAAAAAAGCTATCCCTCTTGGAGTTCTAAGTCTGTTGCTTTGAAAATTCACGCAAGGATGTATAGAAGAACCACATTCTTCAAAATAACTATCTAATCCAAGTCTTCTAGGTTTTGACATTAATTTGACGATTTTAATAGGTTTTTAAGACTTTCGAGATGGTCGGCGCACGTTCGGCCTTCGGCCTCACACTAACTGAAGCAAGTGTTTTTGGTATTGGAATGCAACCTTATTTCTGAAGGATTAAACGAATTTTATGGTTATGCTGGAAGATTTAAGCGTTAATTGAAAGTTTGATTTAATCCGTTTTGTATTTTTTATAGATGTTTTTTCTATGTCCTAAATCCCTAATAGCAATTATTTTTTCATTTTCTAAAAGATCAACCAAAACCCTGTAATCTCCTACCCTTACTTTCTTGAAATCTAATCCAACTAAGCCCTCAATAAAATGTTTTGGATTTTCTTTTACTTGATCGAGTTTTTTAAGGATTCTTTCTGCAATTTCGAAAGGTAATTTTTCTAATGATTCTAAAGCTAAATTTGACCACTTCAATTGATAGCTCATTTTTTCTTTGCAAGAATTCTTCTTTTTACTTCTTCATGACTAACGTATTCTGAAATAGGGGTTTTTCTGGCTTTTTCTAGTCTCTCTTTAAATTCATCAGTTAATTCTCCTTCATCATCCATTTGGGATTCTTCTTTTTCTATAGTTATCCCTTTAGATTTTAGAGCTTTTTCAAGCAAGATGATTCTATGATAGAGACTTTCGAGAGTAATTTGTTGTTTTTGTTCCATGATTTGTTGAATGTTTTTAGGTTAATAATTCTTTCGTTTAATAAAAATAAAAAAATAAAATTAAGAATTTGTGATATTGATCACTTCTTCTTGTTTGCAACGACTGAAGCAGGGTTTTCCTGAACAGTTGTTTTAGGTGCTGAAGACATTTGAGTTGTAGCAGGTGCAACATTTATTGTTGGTTTTACTGCTTCAACTGGGGCCTTCATTGCTTGATCCTTTTTTGCCATGATTTACCTCCTTAAATGATAGGTTTCACGACTATAAAAAGCTTGATAAAGGTTTATAAATCGACTAAAAATTGGTCTGATTCTTGCTGAAAGATTTAGCTTTTGCTAGAAAGATTTGTTGATTTTAACCCAATGGTGAAAGGTCTAGGTTAATGTTTAATAGTTGAAGGATTCCAAAGATTAGAAGGTAAAGGCCTACCGCTACCCTGAGGAACTTTGGCCAGATTAAAACTAAGAGGCCTACGATTATAGCCATGATTGCAGATAATGTTAAGACTAATGAAACCATACTTTATTACTAGGTGCTTGGAGTTTAAGTAGTTATGCATTTACTTTTTAGATACTTTTTCTTCTCTTAAAATTGCTTTTGCTATTGCGAAGACTACCAATGCGATAATTATGAAATTAATTGCTGATCCTAAGAATGCACCCCAGCTTAGAACTATTGGGCCTATTGTCCATGTTGCAGTTTGCCATTGGCCTCCTGGAATGAATGGGGTAATTATGGGCATTATTATGTTGTCGACAAATGATTTGACTAATGCTGTTGCAGCTACACCAATTATAAAAGCTACAGCAAGCCCTATTATTTTGTATTCTTTTAGAAATTCTTTGAACTCTGAGAAGATTTGTTTCATATTACTTGTTTGTTTTAGGAGTTTTTATACTTTTTTGATTGTTGGTTTGATTGATTGTTGGAGTGTTTGATGGTGTTTTAAACGGGCGTTTTATCGACGCTGCGGGGGTGTTTAAACAGCTGTTTGCATTTTTTAGGGCGTTTGTGTTTGTCGGCGCAACTCGCGCCTTCGGCGCTCGCCCTTATAGAGGCAAGTTTTTTGATAAATATGTGAAAAATAAAGTAAAAAAGAAAAATAAAATTAGAAAAACAAGGTTTATTTCTTGTAGTTTCTCATAAGCTTTGTGATGCCTATTACGAGCACTGCAATAGCGATTAACCAATCATTATAATCTGTGATTACTGCAAGTACTCCCATTACCGTACTCCCATTACCTTTAACAATAAAAGAAGACCTATAATCGTTACCAACCAAGCTGTTGTTTTTGCCATTTGACCTCCTTTCATCTCTTTTAAAAGATGTTCATTAAAGGAAACAGCTGTTTAAATATTTTTACCTTTTTTGATGAGTTTTGGTTGTTTTTGCGAGGTTTTTTGATGTTTCTTTGAGTTTTTATAAAGGGGTGTTTAAATGTTAAAAAACTTGAACAGCTGTTGATAAGTGTTTAAACAGCTGTTTGTTTTGACATATGGGGTGTTTATTGGTTGTTTAAAGGTGTTTGTTTTTGCTACTAGTGGGCACAAAAAACAGCAAGATTTATATACTCTTTACGTCTATAAATTAATATGTTTGGGTTGTTTAAGTCTTCAAAGAAAATAGATAAACTTGAAAGCGAGACGAGAAAGGGTTTTTCTGAAGTGCGAAAAGACTTTGAAGGCGTTGGAAAGTGGGTTAAACACCTAAATGCTAATGATAAACAGCTGTTTGATTTGATTTCTGAACTAAAAAGAGAATTGGCGTCGATAAAAGATGATATTGATGGAGTTAAAGAAGCAGTTTCTTTAACCAATTTAGCTGTTGAACATAAACAGGTGTTTGAAAAAACGGCCGTTTTAGATGAACAGCCTGCTGTTTATGGTGTTCAAGAACCTGTTCAAACAGCTGTTCAAACAGGCAATTTTCATGATATTTTGAGAGGATTAAGTAGTAATGAAAGACTTATAGTTTTTACACTTATGAATACGGAATTAAAGCTGAGTTATGAAGATATAGCTCGTCTTTTGGGTAAAGAGAGAGCCACAATTAGAGGCCAAATAAATGCAATAAAACAGAAGAATGAGAAGAGTGTTTGTGAGTGAAGAAGTTCGTAACAAACTAGAGAAATACGCAAAAGTGAGAGTTAAAGAAAACAAAAAATATAAGAAATTACCTAAAGATATGATAATTTGAGACAAAAAGTGAGAGAAAAATGGATTAAAATGATTAAGAGATGCAGATTCAAAAAAAGATGTCTAAAATGATGTAAAAATGAGTGAAAAGTGAGGGCTTTATGCCGTGTGGAGAGCATATAGTCTGATTGAGTCAAAGAGAGGGGAGTTGTAAAAAGAGAGATTAAGCCTTAAAGAGCTTGATTTTGAGACATTTACGGCTTTTTAAGAGAATTAGTGAGAACACTATTTGTATTCGGTGTAGCGAGCTAGATATTTCTTAATTGAAGGATTATGTTGAGAGGAGCGATTCTTTTTAGATCCTGCGGGATTGAAAGAAGCACTTTTTTATTCGATTCTTTTGATTTTATTAAAGGAATTTGTTTTTGAATGATTTTTCTTATGTAATCTCGTATAGAAATTTCGCTGAGATTTGTTTTTTGAGCTAAAAGAGAATAATCTACCATGAATCCTTGATCTTCTAAGCTGTAGATTGAGCTGTAAACAACCATTTCTTGTTCTGTGAGTTTCTTGAATTTTAAACGAACTTCTTTTTTTAAATCGTCGAGAGTTCCTAGAAGTTCTGAAACTCTGTGGAGGTTGCTTATTTTGTCATTAAACGAACTTATTGGTTGTGTTGGAGTGGAAATAAGGGGGTGTTGGTTTGTTGGTTGGTTTGTTGGTTGGTTTGTTGGAACCCCTTTATTTCCTATGGAAAAGGCATTATTTCCAGAGATTGGGCCGTATTGAGGCAAATACTGTGTTGGAATGCTTGTTTCTTGTGTTGGAGTTATGTGTTGGTTTGTTGGTTGGTTTGATTGTTGTTCTTTGAGTTCGTATAATGATTGTTTGATGTCGGCTAATTCTTGGTATAGGTATTCAATATCTTGCCTTACTTTTGTAAATGCTTCTTTTAGAGGGTCGGACATGGTATTTTTATAATTGGTTGGAATATAAAGATTTATATTGTGGTGTTTTGAAAGAGAATTATGGAAATCCCTAAGCTCACGGGAAATAAAGATGCAGAGATTTGTTTGATGAGAGATTTGGGACCTGAATATGAAAGAGAAAGTGTTAATGATTATTTTAGAGTGCTTGCTCCATTAAAAGAAAAATTCTATTCGATGAGATCTGAATCTTTGAGGAGAAGAGCAACTGATATTGAAAAAGTAAAAGATATTAAAAAAGAACTGGAGGTTTATTCTTTAAGAGAATATAGAGTAAGAGCTGGAATGATATATGGGCTTTTGAAGAGGGTGTTGGGGGGCTTGGAAGGGCATGAAAGAGGGCTTGATGATGTCGCCAGGATTGCTTGTAAGGGACATTGGATTTCTACATTTGAGAAGAAGATATGGCCTCATAGCTATGTTAATGGCTCAGCATTAGGAGAATTTTTGTTAATGCAGGCAATTGATCCTTTTCTCGCAATGGTTATTTCTAGAAGCGCTAGAGATTATATTCAAAAAATAGATGTCTCTCAATTTAAAGAGCAAAATTTGAATGGACAGAGAAAAGTAGAAAGAATTTTTGGAGAGCTTAACTTAGCAGGGCATGAAGGAGTTGGGAGAACATATGAGATTTTAAGGAAGATGAAACAAAATCAAGATTTGAGGGCAGGGATTAGAATAGATTAACGCAGGTTCTTATAAGCCTCGAAGGCTGCATTGGACATGCGCCAACGCTCCCATCTCTGATAATCTTGGCCATTTGGTCCTTTTGTTACTTTTGTGACTAGTTTGCTTTTTTCTAGTTCTTCTAAAAGGGATTTGGTAAACTCTTCATCTCTGATTATTTCTTCTGCTATTTTGACAGTGAAGCTAGCTTCTGGAGAAGTGTTATATAAATATGAAAGAATTTGTTCTGAAATTTTATTGCGTTTCTTTTTTGATATTGAAGGCATAGGATTTTGTGTTTGGCAATGTTTTTATAGTTTAAGTAGGGGGCTTGAATATAGATTGAAAAATAGAAAGATATTTATACCTTTAAAAAGTGGTTTTTTTATGAGTTATGCTAAGAGAAGAAATGTAAGCTATGAGTTTTATTCTTGTGAAGACCTTAGCTTGGCCGTTCAGCAACAGTCAGATATTGCTAGAGTTATTGTTGATATTAGGCCTGACCTGGCTCAAGAAGTTTTATGCGCAAATAGAGCTAAAGAAATTATGATTGAAAGATTGATGGCTCGAAATGTTGGAGAAAGAAGATTTGAAGTAGGAGTTAAGAGAAGTCTCACCGGTAGAGTTAGAGGCTATTATATAAAAGTTAATTCAGTCTGATTTTTAGATATGTTTATAGAGTAAAGAAAATAATGCTGTTGTTTAGGTATTAGATTAGTTTGATTTTTTGGTAATAAAGAGGTTTTTATATGTTGGTTCTACTTTGAAAATACTCTATGAAAGAAAATAAAATAGAATTTATTGAGGCACGTGGAAGTGCGGAAGTAAAGAGAATGCTACATCCTATTGTTGCTGAATGGTTTTTTGGAAAGTTTAGAGATTTTTCACTAACGCAGCTTTATGGGGTTGCTCCTATACATGAACGCAGAAATATTTTGATTTCTGCGCCTACTGGAGGGACTAAGACGCTTACTGCTTTTTTGAGCATTTTGAATTATTTAGTAGGGATTGCATTGCGGAACGAGCTTGAGGATAAGATGTATGCTGTTTATGTGAGTCCATTAAGAGCATTGAGTGGAGATATATTTGTTAATCTTGAGAAGCCACTTGCCGAGATTACTGAGCTGGCTACTGCGAAGGGCTTGAAGATGCAGACTATTCGTGTGGGGCTTCGTACGGGAGATACTAGTGTCTCTGAGAGGGCGAAGATGACTCGTAAGGTACCTCATATTTTTGTGACTACTCCTGAAAGTTTAGCTATTGTACTTACTGCGCCTAAGTTTTCTGAAAATTTACGTGCGCTGGAGTTTGTTGTTGTTGATGAGATTCACGCTCTTGCAAATAAGAGAGGGGTTTTTCTTAGCTTGATGCTTGAGAGACTTCAAGAGTTTAGTGTAATAACGCCAGTTCGAATTGGGTTGAGTGCTACTATTGCTCCAATTGAAGAGATAGCTAAGTTTTTAGTTGGAACTAATCGCGATTGCTTAATTGCTAAAGTTGAACTTGTGAAAGATATTGATATTGGATTGATTAGTCCGGGAGTAGATTTGCTTACTATGGATGGTGCCGAAGATCAGAAGAGGTTGTATCATATTCTCGATGAATTAATTCAGAACCATAAGACTACATTGATATTTACTAATACTAGGAATGCTACTGAAAGAATAATCCATTATCTTGATGATCATTTTCCTGGAAAGTATTCTGGGTTGATTGGAGCACATCATAGTTCTATGAGTAAGGATCAGAGATTTATGATTGAGGAGAGATTACGTAAGGGAGATTTGAAAGTTGCAGTTTCTAGTACTAGCCTCGAGTTAGGAATTGACATTGGTTCTATAGATTTAGTTGTATTACTCCGTTCTCCTAAAAGTGTTTCGAGAGCTCTTCAGAGAATTGGTCGCGCAGGACATCAATTACATGCTAATCCGAAAGGAAGATTTGTAGTAATGGATAGGGATGATTTAATGGAGTGTGCTATATTGATGAAAAATATGAAAGAGAAGATAATTGATAGAGTAGATATTCCAGTTAATGCTTTAGATGTACTTGCACAACATATTTACGGAATGGCCATCTCTAGAATTTGGGATATTGACGAGATGTTGAAGTTGATAAGAAATAGTTATTGTTATTATACATTAAGTAAGGAGGATTTTATGAGCGTTATTAGTTATTTGTGTGGAGATTATGATTTGGAACATAGAAATGTTTATGCTAAAATATGGTATGATACTTCAACTAAACAAGTTGGAAAGAGGGGAAAGCTCGCTCGTCTTATTTATTTGACAAATATTGGGACGATTCCCGAGGAAGGATTTATTTCTGTTGTTGTTGGTTCAGGGGAAGCGAAGGGGTCTACCGTCGGGAGTATTGATGAGGCTTTTTTGGAGAAGATGAAGAAGGGAGATGTTTTTGTTTTAGGCGGAGCTAAGTATCAGTTTATTCATAGTAAAGGTATGAAGGCGTATGTTATTGCAAATGTTTCTAGACAGCCGACTATTCCTTCTTGGTTTTCTGAGCAGTTGCCTTTAAGTTATGATGTTGCTTGTGCTATTGGGAAGTTTAGAGGACTTATTGCTGAAAGATTGAGTAATTCTTTGGAGTGTGTTAAATTCATAAAAGATTATGTTTATTGTTCTAGTGAGACTGCAGGGCAGATATATAGATATTGCCTTGAACAGAGAGATTTTTCTGACATTCCTACAAATAAGAAATTAATTGTTGAACAATTTAAGCAAGAAAAAGAATATTTACTCTTTCATTCACTTTACGGACGGCGCGTTAATGATGCTTTGTCTAGAGCATATGCTTATGTTGCGGCTCAATTGAAACATAGAGATATAGAAGTTGGAATAAATGATAATGGGTTTTTTATTTCTGGAGAGAATCTTGATGTAAATAAGATATTGAAAGGAGTGACTAGCCTTAATTTAAGGAAGATTCTTGATGAGGCAATAGATAAGACAGATGTTTTACGAAGAAGATTTAGGCATTGTGCTGCGAGAAGTTTGATGATACTTAGAAATTATAAGGGTCGTAGTAAGAGTGTTGGAAAACAGCAAATGCATTCTCATTTTCTATTGAGTGCTGTTAATGAATTGAGCAAAGATTTTCCTATATTGCGCGAGGCTAGACGAGAAGTTTTGAATGATTTGATGGATATTAACCATGCTGAAGAGGTTTTGAAGAAAATTGAGAAGAAAGAGATTGAAATTTCAATTATTAAAACTCCTTTAGTTTCTCCATTTGGATTGATTTTATTGACTCAGAGCCATTCAGATTTTGTTAAAGTAGAAGATAGAATTAACTTTTTGAAGAGGATGCATGAATTGCATTTGAAAGTTATTGAGGGAAGATGAAAATAGATTATATTGGAAAATGTTTGTTGCTTGAGGAAAATGGTGAAAGAACGCTTGTAATTGGGGATCTTCATTTGGGATATGAGGGTGCAATGAGGGCTTCTGGAGTTATGATTCCTGTAAAGCTTTATGATAAATGTGTTTCTGATTTTGATTTGATTATTAGTGGTGTTGGAGGGTTTGTTGAAAATATAATTATGCTTGGAGATATTAAACATGAGTTTGGATTTATTTTACAAGATGAATGGAATTTGATTGTTAAATTTATAGAATATGTTAGGACCAGATGTAGTAAATTAGTTATTATTGAGGGGAATCATGATGTGGTATTATTTCCTGTTTTGAATAAGCTTGGTATTGTTGCCGTAGACTTTTTTATTTGGAATAGTGTTGCTTTTGCTCATGGAGATAAGAAGTTTGATGAATTATATTCTGATAATGTTAATTATTGGGTGCTTGGGCATGGACATCCTGCTGTGACTTTGTACGAAGGCGTTAAGAAAGAGAAATATAAGTGTTTTTTAGTTGGGGTGTATAAGGAGACTGGAAAAAAGAAAAAAGAAGTTATAATTGTACCTAGTTTTTTTCCTCTTATTGAAGGAACTGATGCTCGCGAGTTTGATTTGAGATTTGCATGGGAATTTGATTTAATGAATTTTGAAGTTAAGGTTGTTAGTTCAAATTTGAAAGTGTTGGATTTTGGAAAGCTAAGGAAGATTAAATATTAATTTGTTTTTTGAGATTGTTGTTGCGCTTTTACTTGTGGGAAAGGGATATGTGGTTGAAGGCCCAATTCTTCTTCTAATTGTAATGCACGAACGGAACATTTTCTTAAGATGAAATTATATAATCCGAGCATTTTATCTTCAGGTAGTTTTTTGTTTTTCCAAGCTTTAATAAATTCTTTTGATTCGTCTTTAGTTACCATTAATAATAATGAGCCTGTTATTGTAACTTCATTTTTTAGTTCGTTTTTGTTGTCAGCATCTTTGTAACTTACTTGAAATTTGAAACTTGCTTTGATTGTTTCATTGTCTTTTAAAACATCTAGTTTAGATTTATCTACTTCGTTAAATGTAACATCTGTACTTATATTAGAACGTTTAAATTCATTAGGTTTTTTAGCACTAATTTCTTCAAGATTAAATCCTATGACTTTCATATTGTGATGTATTTAGAATGCTTTTTAAAGATTGCTGTGGTTTAAATTAAATCTTCTTCTGAGACAACTATAAAGTCTGCGACTGCAATAATTGAGTTATAAGGGATTACTGATTCTTTAGATGTATTTGTTTCTACATTTAAGCTCTTTAAATAAGGAGTTTGATCTTTAATTAATAATTGAATGAGTTCGCCGGTGCGTGTTTCGAATGTAATATCTTTTACCAATCCTAATCTTTTACCTTCTTTTGTGACTACAGGTTTTCCTATAAATTCTCTTAATGGTTTTTTATTGATATTCATGTCAACTGATATTATGTTAAGTATTTAAAGATTATTATTCAGTGATACTTGTTCTATACAGTCCATATATTATCAACTTAATTTTTATAAATAATTAATTAAACGAACTCCAACACCCTGTCCCCTTGAGTTCGTATGGAGATGAGAGTTAGGTTTAAAAAGGATTTTTGTTTTTGTTTTTTTAATTTTTCTTTTTTAAATATTTATATTATATATTATATATATTATATTGTATGTATTGTTATATATATTAATGTAAGATGTATATTGTGTTATATATATTAATAAATATAATATTATAAAATATATGTTATATTATAGATATTGTGATATGTATTAATATAAAATAGGTGTTGTATTATATATATTATAGAATATATTATTATTACATTTATTTATTATTACATTATTTTAATTATATTGTTAGTTAGATGTGGTTTTTGCATTGGAAATGATGGTGTCTGTGTGGTGGTTCGTTTTATTAGTTAATTTTACTTATGTCGTCGTAATGACTTGATTTTTTCATAGGAAGTAGGGGTTGGAGTGGCGATATGTTTAAATAAATCTATTTTCTGAGATGTGAAGAGGTTATGATGGGTTCGGCTTTAGATAATATATTTAATTCGTATGCTGGGGGTAGTATATTCAAGAATAAATCAGTTTTACAGATAAATTATACTCCTGAAACAATTCCTCATAGAAATTCTCAAATAGAGGCCGTTGCTTCTATACTTGCTCCGGCTTTGAAAGGAGAGAGGGTTAGTAATTTATTCCTCTATGGAAAAACTGGGAGCGGCAAGACTCTTTCTGTACAGTATGTTACTAAAGAGATTTTAAAGAGAGTTACTGACGCTGGTGGAGATAATTTAAGAGTTATTTATATTAATTGTAAACTTAAGAAAGTTGCAGATACTGAGTATAGAATTCTTGCGGAGATTATATCTTCTCTTGGAGAGAGTGTTCCTGCTACTGGATTGCCGACAGATGCGGTTTATTCTAAGTTTATTGAGATTATTGAAAGAAAGAAACAACTTATATTGATTGTTATGGATGAAGTAGATCAAGCAGTTAAGAAGATATCTGATAGTTTTTTGTATAATCTGACTAGATTAAACTCTGAGTTGAAAAATGCTCAAATTAGTTTGGTTGGAATAAGCAATAATCTTACTTTTATGGATAATATTGACCCAAGAGTTAGAAGTTCACTTGGAGAGGAAGAAATTGTTTTTCCGCCTTATAATGCGTTGCAGTTGCAAGATATTTTGCGTGAACGTGCTGAGGGTGCTTTTGTTGAGGGTGTTTTAGATGAGGGTGTTTTTGCTAAATGTGCTGCTTTTGCTGCTCGTGAACATGGAGATGCTAGGAGAGCTCTTGATTTGTTGCGTGTTGCTGCTGAGCTTGCAGAAAGAGAACATTCTAAAAAATTGACTATGGAATTTATTGATAAGGCAAATCAGAAGATTGAGAAAGATAAGATGTTAGATATTATAGAGAATGAGCCGAGGCAACATCAGTTGATTCTTTATAGTATATTAAATTTGACAAATAAAGAAGATAAGAATGAAATATTTACAGGACAGGTTTATAATAAATATCAGGAATTTTGTCAGAAGACTAAGGTTGAAGTTTTGACTCAACGTCGAGTTTCAGATATAATTGCAGAGTTTGATATGCTTGGATTGATTAATGTTGATGTTGTCAGTAGGGGAAGAATGGGAAGAACTAGAGAAATTAAGCTGATGGTACCTGAGAATTTGCAACCAAAAGCGAAGGAGATTTTGGAAACTGCTTTAAACATATAGAAATGAATTTAGATCTTCTTCAGATATTAAAAGAGAAAGGATTGTTGCTTGATAAAGAAATATTTGATGCTCTCAGTAGTATAAATGATCCTTTAGTAATAAGAAAGATGCTTGATAGCTTAGAGTATGCTTCCGGACAGAAGATGATTACGCGAACTTCTCTTACGAAGAATATGGTTTTTTCAAAAAATGTTGTTGATGGTCTAAATGAAGGGATTCAGTCTAAAGTTTTGAATATATTTATTCAATTAGGGATTCAGATTAATATTAACGAAGGTGTTGGAGAGATTAAAAAAAATAGTAAGAAAGAAGAAATTAAGTCTAGGCCAGATTACACAGTTCATTATGCAAATACTACAAGTGAAAAAAAAATAGAAGTTGCTGATTTTGTAGGACATTTTAGGGCTCGTTATAAAGAGATTCAGAATATTCTTTTGAGACGCTCGGATTTGGATAATTTGATTTCTATAAATAAGATTTCTAATACTCGACAGAAATTTGCTATTATAGGTATGGTTAGTGAGAAAAGGTACACTAAAAAGAAAAATTTGATTGTTGTTTTTGAAGATATGACTGGAAAGACTAATGTGGTGTTTAAGTTAGGGAGTAGTTGTTTTAAGATGGCTGAAGAGTTGCAGCTTGATGAGACTGTTGCTGTTCGTTGTGCTGGAAGCAACGAATTGATAATGGGCCACGAAATATTTTTTCCTGATTCTTTTGTTTTACAAAAGACTAAGTTTGATGAAGACTGCGGATTGGCTTTTATATCAGATATTCATGTAGGGAGTTTAAAGTTTTTGAAGACTGAATTTGATAGATTTATAGAATGGCTTAATAGTGAAGATGAGTTGGCTAATAAGATAAAATATCTTTTTATCGTTGGGGATACTGTCGATGGTGTAGGGGTTTTTCCAGGACAAGAACGTTTGTTGGAGATTAAAACATTGAAAGGGCAGTATGATTCTCTTGCTAGTTATCTTAAGAGAGTTCCTTCTAGGATAACTATGTTTTTGTGCCCTGGACAGCACGATGCTTCTAGAGTTCCTGAACCTCAGCCAATATTGGATAAGACTTATGCTGGGGCGATGTATGAAGTTCCTAATTTAGTTTTAGTTCCTAATCCTTGTTTAGTTAAGTTAATTGAGAAAGGGAAAGAGTTTAAGGTTCAGATGTATCATGGGGCTAGTATTCATACATTTATTAATAATATTGAAGAGTTACGTTTAATTAAGGCTCATAAAACTCCTGCTAAAGCAGTTAAGCATATGTTGAAGAGGAGACATTTTGCTCCGAGTCATGGAGCTTCTGCTTCTATAGTCTATGTGCCCAATATTGATCGAGATCCTTTAGTTATTTCTGAAGTTCCAGATATAATGTGTACTGGGGAAGTTCATAGATTGGATATTGAGAGATATAATGGAACTTTAATATTGACTGGAAATTGTTGGCAGGCTCAGACAGAGTTCGAAGAAAAAATAGGGAATATTCCAGATCCTTGTAAAGTTCCGATATTTAATATAAAGACTCATGAGTTAAAGGTTCTTGATTTTAGTTCTTTGAGTGAGGAAGAGGAAGTTGGGGATGATGGGGTTGGAGTGAAATGAATGAAAATATTGTAAGGGTTGGTATCGCAGCCGTTATTCAAAAAGATGGAAAAGTTTTGTTTCATAAAAGAAAAGGAAAACATGCTCCGGGCGTATGGGCTTTTGCAGGAGGGCACCTTGAGTTTAATGAAGGGTTGGAAGAGGCTATTCGAAGAGAAATAAAAGAAGAGACAGGACTTGATGTTGGAAAAGTTACTGGTCCTATATTTGTTGCAAATAATACTTACCCTAATGAAGGAAAACATTACATTACTCTTTTTATGAATGCTGAGTATATTGGAGGCGAAGCTAAAATAATGGAGCCTGAAAAGTGTGAGTGTTGGAATTGGTTTAGCAAAGAGGAATTGCCTGAAAATTTAATGCCTCCTATTATTGATTTAATTAAATCAGATTATAATATTTTTGAGGGGATTAAATGAACTCTGAACAATACTTCCAGCATATTAATGATGAAGTGAAAAAGGCGTATGCCGTTGCTGAAGTTGCTCGTGCTAAGGGGCTTGACCCTGTTTCCAAGGTTGAAACGCCTATTGCGATATCTCTTGCTGAAAAAGCTGTTGGTTTAATATCTGTGGTATATCCGCAGTTGCAAGATGTTCATATAATTAATAGGATTCTTGAGCTCGAGAAACAATATGGGCAACTTACTATGTCTGTTTGTTTGGGAATTGCGGAAGACATTGCACGCGAAAAATATTGTAAATTTAAGGATTTGATTCAGGCTATTGATGCAGGGATACGTGTTGCTTTTTCTTATTTTACGCTTGGAGTAGTTTCTTCTCCCATAGAAGGTTATACTGATTTAAAAGTTGGAAAGACTCTTGATGGCAAGGATTATTTGGTAGCTTATTTTTCTGGGCCCATACGTAGCGCCGGAACTACGGCAGGTTGTGTTGCCTTGATGGTTATTGATTATTTGAGAGAGATTTTCAATTATGCTAAATACGATCCTACGGAAGAAGAAGTTAAACGTTATGTTACGGAGAATTACGATTATCATGAGAGAGTTACTAATTTACAATATTTACCTAGTGAGGAGGAGATTACTTTTTTAGCTAAGAATTTACCTATTCAGATTTCAGGAGAGCCGACAGAGCAGAGAGAAGTTTATAATCATAAAGATTTACCTAGAGTTGAGACCAATCAAATTAGAGGGGGGATGTGTCTTGTTTTTTCAGAATGTCTTGCTCAGAAGGCGGCTAAAGGATTTCGTTTATTGAAGGCAGCTAAGGCTAATGGGTTTAAGTCTACAGGATTTGATTTCTTGCAAGAATATGTAGATGTAATTCAGAAGAAAAAAATTAAAGGCACTGGGGCAGGAGATGGGGTTCCAACTTATATGAAAGATATTGTTGCTGGAAGACCTATTTATTCTCATCCTGGTCGTTCTGGAGGATTTCGTTTCCGTTATGGCCGGTCTCGCAATTCCGGATTTTCTGCTACCTCTGTGAGTCCTGCAACTATGGCAGTTTCTAGGAATTTTTTAGCAGTTGGGACGCAGTTAAAGATTGAGAAGCCTACTAAGGGATGTGCGCTTTCAATGGTTGAAAATATAGAAGGGCCTATTGTAAAATTGAAAGATGGTTCTGTTGTGAAGCCAATTACTATGGAAGATGCACACAAGATTAAGAATTCTGTAGAAGAAATAATTTATTTAGGAGATCTTCTGTTTTCCTTGGATGATGTTATTAATAGGAATTATGCTTTGTTGAAACCTGGGTATGTTGAGGAGTGGTGGAATCTTCAGTTGGAGAAAGCAGGGGGTTCTGTTTTAGATAGTTGTAATGTTTCTTTTGAAGATGCTTTGATACTGTCGGAGAAATATTCTATTCCTCTTTATCCAGCTTATATTTATTATTGGACTCAGATTAATTATTCTGGATTTTTGGGGCTTGTTGATTGGATTGCGCATGGGGGAATTTCAGAAGATAAACGATTTGTTTTACCTTATTCTAAGTCTGATAGGGAGAGATTTGCAGTAGGTAAAAGAGCGCTGGAGATTATTGGTTGTCCGCATGCGGTTCATTTAGAGAGTGTTATTTTAAACTCTTCAGATAGTAAAGCACTTTTGTATAATTTAGGAATTAATTCTTTTGAGAATTTGGATAACTCTTTTGATGTTTTAGTTAAGAAGGTTCCTGCTGATGGAGATGTTTTGACGGTTGTTAATTCTCTTTGTTCTTTTGCGGTTAAAGATAAGGCTGGAGATTTTATAGGTGCTAGAATGGGAAGGCCTGAAAAAGCTAAGTTACGAAAATTAACCGGGAGTCCCCATGTTCTTTTTCCCGTAAGTGAGGAGGGCGGTCGATTGAGGAGTGTTCAGGCGGCTGTGGAATATGGTTCTGTGCAATCGGATTTTCCAAATTTCTTTTGCGGGCTGTGTGGAGATGATAGTCCTTATCCTAGATGTCCTATTTGTTTGACTTTGTGTAAGAAGAGAAATTATTGCAGGGCTTGTGAGAAATATTCTGATGGACCTTGTTCGGAGCATCCTGAGAATATTCAGGGGTTTTCTACTCGTCGTGTAGATATGAAGATGCAATTTGATTTGGCTAAGAAAATGATTGGTGCTCGATTAGATGATTTGCCTGTCGTTATTAAAGGAGTTCGTGGCACAATGAGTCAAGACCATAGTTGTGAACAGCTTGCTAAAGGGCTTTTGCGTGCTAAGTATAATTTACACGTGAATAAAGATGGGACAATTAGATATGATATGACTGAAATGCCTTTAATGTATTTCAAGCCTAAAGAAATAGGGACTTCTGTCGAGAAGTTGATCGAATTAGGATATGAAAAAGATTATTTAGGTGCGCCTTTGACAAATGATAATCAGATTTTAGAGTTGTTTCCGCATGATATTGTTTTACCTGCATGTCCTGAAACACTTGATGAGAAGGCAGACGATGTTTTCTTTAATATAACTAGGTTTGTTGATGATGAACTTGAGAAACTGTATAAGCTTGATAAATATTTTAATTCTGTTGATAAGAATTCTTTGATAGGTTGTTTATTTGCTTGCATTGCCCCACATATTTGTACTGCTACTGTTGGTCGTTTGATTGGGTTTTCTAAGACTCAGGCATTTTTTGCTTCTCCTTATATGCATGCAGCTATGAGACGTGACGCCGATGGCGACGAGGCTGCAGTTATTCTTTTGATGGATATGCTTCTTAATTTTTCTAGAAAGTTTTTGCCATCTCATAGGGGAGGGACTCAAGACGCGCCTTTGGTTTTGAACGTGAAGATTAATGCAGGAGAAGTTGACGATCAGATTTTAGATACTGTGTGCGGTAAATATCCTATTGAGCTTTACGAGTTAGCCGAGCAGAGAAAACATTCTTCTGAAGTTCAAATAGAGAGAATTGCTCATCGTTTGAAAAGTGGGAAAGATCCCTTTACAAATTTAGGATTTACTCATGATGTAGATAATTTTAATCGTGCTGTTTTGAATTCTGCTTACAAAACGCTTCCGACGATGCATGATAAAGTTGCTGAACAAATGGATTTGTGTTCTAAGATAAGGGCTGTTGATACTAGCGATGTTGCTCGGCTTATTATAGAGAGGCATTTTATTAGAGATATTAGAGGTAACTTAAGAAAGTTTTCTCAGCAAGTCTTTAGGTGTGTTGGTTGTAATGAGAAGTTTAGACGTCCGCCACTTGCAGGGAAGTGTACTAAATGCGGAGGGAAGATAATATTTACAATTTCAGAAGGAAGTATAGTTAAGTATATGGAGGCGGCTTTGAATTTGGCTAGGACGTATAAGGTTTCTCCTTATCTTTTAGAGAATTTGGAGATTGTTCAAGGAGACATTTGGAGTATTTTTGGGAGAGAGAAAGAGAAGCAAGCTAAATTGGTTTTTTAAATTTGATTAGTCAGATAAATAATTATCGTTGGAAGCAATAGGACTCCCATCATGTTGATTCTTTTTACATTTGATAAGATTGTGAAGATACCCCAAGCGGTCGAGGTTATGAATACAACTATGCCTAAGGGGTTTGATAATATAATTACTGAGATTGTTAGTAGTGCGAACATTACAATTGATATTGTTTTGTAATTTATTTTTTCTAATAGTTTTATGAATAGGTTGGTTAATGCTATTGCTACTGCTGATGCGATTATTATTGTTAATATTGCGATGAATATAATTGTCCAGAGGTTATTTGTGCTCAATGTGTTTAGAATTTGTTTTACTGCCACTGATGCTCCCGTTCTTGTTTTTCCTATTGTTTGGAGTGTTGCGAAACTCAAGACCATTACTATTATGTTTATTGTGCCGAGCATCATTAGGAATCCTTTTCTTGATTGAGGAATGATTTCAGAAGAGATAGTTGCTGCTTGGCCCGAGCCTATTGCTGGAAGGAAAGAGCAGAGGGGTGCTGAGAGAACTGAGCCTGCCATTGATTTGAGATATTCTTTTTTTGGAATATTTATTTGTTTAATGTTTATCTTTTCTTGTTTTGGTATTTTTATTTTTTGAGATATTTCGATTATTAGGCCTGAGCCTCCGAATAGGCCTGCTAAAAGTGGGAGAAGGGGTTCTTTTACTGGCAGATTTAGGGTTGCGAAACCTAAGAGTCCTGTTGATATGAAGACTACTAGTGCTGTCCAAACCTTTCTTTCTCTAGTTATTGTGTATAGGGATATGAAAATAAGAATGAATGGGATTATTGTTTTTATGCCGTTAAATATTTTTGGAACTATTTTTATGAATATTGGAGTGATTGCTAGGATTAACGGGATTGCTGTGACTGCACCGATTAAAACCATTAGTATCGCTTCTTTTCCTTTTCCTTCTTTGAGCATTTCGTGTCCTGGTAAGACTGAGAGAAAAGATTCTTCGTCTGTTGCACCTGTTAATATTGAGGGTATGAAGTCAAGAATTGTATGTGCGATTGCTAATGCTACTACGAACGCGACTAATGCTAATGGCGAGATACTTGAGAAGACGGCTATGTTTGCTAGGAGAATTGCGGTGACTGTGTTTATGTGGATTCCGGGAGTTATGCCTGTGAATGTGCCTATTGCGATGCCTGTAAGGAGGGCTATGACTATGTCAAGCATAAACATGGAAGAGATTTATCTATTTTAGGTTTTCTATTAATGATTTTCTAAGATTTATCTATTTTATGTGTTTTCTATAGATTGTTAATTGTGGTTTATAACCTAATTTTAAATGAAATATTTTTGAATTTTTATTTATTGTAAAGATATCTAATTTGATTTGTTTGACTTTTCTTTTTTTACATTCTTTTTCAAGTTCATTATAAAGAAAAGAACCAATTCCCTTATTTCTTTCTGATTTTATAACATAAGTCCAGCTCACCCAACAAAAAGTTTCTTTTTCATTACCGAAATTTATTCCATAAGGGACTTTTTTTGTAAATGTTCCCCAAATAAAACCTATGGGCATGTTATTCTTAATAGAAATAATTATCTCTTTTCTTTTAATTGCATTTATTATACTTTTAGATAATAATTTTATTGGGCCAATTGGCTCTTTTTCTAATTGACATATTTCAGATATGCCTGATATAATAAAATTGAGATTTTCTTTTGTAGCACATATTGGTTTCATTTTATCAGATATATTATTTTTATTTTTAGGTTTTGATTCATGTATTAGAATCTATAATTTAATTGAATTTGTGCTTTTATATTCTTTCAAAGTTGTATAAACTGGGCCGATAGGAGTTAATTTAGAAGATAGAAGTTTTATGCTCTTTATTTCAAATTCTGTTTTTGGAAGCTTGAGGTTTTTTATATATTCTAAAGCGTATTTTGTGTCTTTGACATATTTTACTCTGGCGATAGTTAGGTGAGACATAAATCTTTCTTCTAATTTGAATAATGGTTCTAATTGTTTGTCAATTATTTTTTGTATTTTTGTTAAATTGCCTTCTATTTTAACCCAAATTATTCTTGGTTGATTGTTGTATGTGAATGCACCCACTTTTCCTAGTTTAGCTTTTATTTCTGGAAATTCAACTTTTTTCAATATTTCGTCTATTTCTTTTTGAGTTATTTCGCCGAAAAACTTTAGGGTTACATGTAAATTTTCAGGTTCAATTGTTTTTCCAATAAATTTTAACTTTTTAGTTAATGCCTCTTGTAAATTTGTTATTTCTTTAATTGCTTTGTCTGAAATTTCTACTGCAAGAAATGCCCTTATTTTTTCTTCGACCATTTTGATTACTTAGGGCAGACTATTGCGGTGCTATAGTTTTTTATTAATTCTTTTGCTATTGCTTTTACTTCTTCGAGGGAGACTGCTTTGATTCTTTCTTCGTATTTATAATGGTCTTCTGCTTTGCTTGTTGATATTTCTTGGAATATTAAGGCGTGCATGACATTTATACTTTCTTCAGATGCTATTTTTCTTAGCCCTATTAAACGTTCTTTAGATTCTTTTAAGTCTTGTTCGGTCATATTTTCCATGTCTTTGAAGCCTTTTATTATTAAAGATTTTACTTTTTCTAAGTCTTGTTTTGTTGTGCCTGCAAAAATGCTGTAGTAGCTATAATTCTTTTCTCTTTCTATTCTTCCATATACTGTGTATGCTAAGCCTCTACGCTCTCTGATTTCTATTGATAGTTTAGAAGACATCCCACTTGCTAGATATATGTTTAGAATTTCTAGTGCATATTGACTTTTGGTGTCTAAAGGGGCGTGCATTGCCAAGACTATTTTTGCTTGGTTTATTCCTTCTCTTTCTTCCACTATGTCTTGGTTTTTTTGCTTTATTGCTATTGGTATGTATTTCTTTTTTAATGGTTTGAAATCTTTTTCTAGTTTTTTACATATTAAGTCTATGTTTGCGTTGCCTACTACTGTGACTATGAAGTTCTCTGGAGAGTATTTTTCTTGGAAAATTTCAACTATTTTTTCTCTTGTTAGAGATTTTACTGTTTTTTCAGAACCTGTTATTCCTTCTCCGAACGGTTTTTCGTATAGCGCAGACTCTGTTAAGTCACAAACTCTTCTTTCAGGGTCGTCGTGATATATTTTTATTTCTTCCAAGACTACTTTCTTTTCACTTTCTATTTTCTCTTTATCAAATATTGGGTTTTTTAGAATATCGTGAATTAAATCCATTCCAACTTCTAGATGTTCTGAGGGTAGTTTAAACCAGTATGTTGTTACTTCTTGTGCAGTAAATGCGTTTATTATTCCTCCTCTTTTTTCCACTTCGCTGGAGATTTGTTCGTCTGTGCGGGTTTTTGTTCCTTTGAATAGCAGGTGTTCGAATAGATGTGCTACGCCCTTTATGTCTGAAGTTTCATGGGCTCCTCCGAACGGATTGGATACGCTGTAACAAACTATCGGAAGATCTCTTTTTTCAAACAAGACAGTTATTCCGTTTTTTAGTTTTATTTTTTTGAAATTCATGATTCTTAATAACATTATCCTTTTATATGCCTTCTTCTTTTTTATTTAATGGATATAAATGCTTGGAGTAGAAATGGGTAGCACAAATCAAGGGCATGAGTATTTTACTGCGGAGAAGAAATATTTGTCTGCGCAGACGCTCGAGGACAAGATTGAGGGGCTAAAGGAAATGATTCAGATGTCTAAGAAGCATAAAAGTACTGAGAAAATGGTGGCTGAACTTAAAACGCGCCTTAAGAAATTTATGGAAAAAGCAGAAAAAAATTCTTCGGTAGGAAAGGGAAAGAAGGGAATACGAAAGGAGGGGTTTCAAGTTATTTTAGTTGGATTGACTAATTCTGGGAAATCTTTATTATTGAGCAGGCTTACTAATGCTTCTCCTGTAGTATCTTCTTCGCCATTTACGACGCATGAGCCAAATATTGGTACTATGTATTATGAAGGAGTTTACGCACAAATAGTTGATTTGCCTGCGGTGCTCGGAAAGGATTTTGATATGAGCATATTACATACGGCGGATTTAATTTTAATTGTTGCTGAAAAGCTTGAGGATATTAGTTTGTTTGAAAAGGTTTTGGAGCGTTGCCGTGGTAAAAGGCTTCTTTTAATAAATAAGACTGATTTATTAGGTTATGACGCGTTAAGGAGGCTTGAGGCTCAGTTAAAATCTAAGAGAAGTGATTTTGTATTGGTATCTGCATTGACTGGGGAAGGGATTAATTTGCTTAAACGTCGGATATTTGAGGCGATGAATATAATTAGAGTTTATATGAAGGAGCCTGGAAAGAGTCCGTCTAGTCAGCCGGTTGTTCTTTCTGTGGGGGGTACTGTTTTTGATGTTGCTGAATCTATATATAAAGGATTTTCAAAAATTATTGTTGAGACAAAACTTACTGGGCCGAGCGGGAAGTTTGCTAATCAACGCGTGGGAATGAATCATATATTAAAAGACAGAGATGTATTAGAGTTTAAGACTAGATAATAAAAAAATTACTTTCTTCTCTTCATTACAACTATAACTATTGCAACTATTATGACTAAGGCTACTAATGCCCAAATCCATTTACTGTTTGATGTTTTAGGCGTTTCGTTTGTTCCTTGTGATTCTCCAGATGCTCCTGTGCCTGTGTTTGCTCCGGTTCCTGATTCTGTTGAATTTGTTGTTGAAGGAGGTGTTGAGCTAGAGCCACTTGAGGTCGATGATGGAGGACTTACAGACCCGCTTCCACTACTGCTTCTACTACTGGATCTTGATGCTCCTTCTACATTAAATGTTGTTGAACTTGTTTTTGAGTTTCCTGCTTTATCTTTTCCTGTGCATGATTGTGTGTGTGTTCCTGTGTTTGTTGTTGATGGGTTTGCAGTGAATGCAGCACCGTTTGTTCCATATGATGTGTTCACTCCAGATGTTGCGTCTGAAACACTACATGTACAAGTTACTGTTCCTCCTTCAGTTGCTGTGCTTGGAGTGCAAGATATAGTTACGGAAGGTGCTGTGCTGTCAAGTATTATTGATGAGATTTTTGCTGAACTATTTAAATTTCCTGCACTGTCATTAACAAATATAGTAAGGTTGTAAGTTCCATCAGGGAAGTGTGTGGTGTTTAGTGCCGCGCTGTAATAATTTGTTGTGCCTTCTCTTGTTCCTACTAAGCTTGCATTTTGTTCTCCGGTTGAATTAGTTATGTTAAATAGAACTGTGCCTATTCCGGCGGTGATATCTATGAGACTTGCATTTATATGAATTTCACTAACTGATGAAGAAAGATTTGCATATGATGCAACAGATCCTGTGAAGTTTTGTGCGAATGCTTGAGGTTTTGTATCATCGAAGTACGATATTGCTCTTGCTGAACTATTTAGGTTTCCTGCACTGTCATTGACAAAGATTGTTATGTTGTAAGTTCCATCAGCGTAATGAGTGGTGTTTAGCGCTACGCTGTAATAATTTGTTGTACCTTCTCTTGTTCCTACTAAACTTGCATTTTGTACTCCAGTTGATCTAGTTATGTTGAATAAAACTGTGTTTATTCCAGCTGTAAGATCAACAAGGCTTGCGTTTATGTAATATAGACCACCGATTAACGAAGAAAGGTTTCCGTATGGAATGACAGATCCTGTGAAGTTTTGTGCGAATGCTTGAGGTTTTGTACCATCTATTGTTAGTAATGTTGTTAAGTTTGTTGCGTTTATTACTGAAATTGCACTTGTTGCGTTACGAATCGTTGCATTAACGGTGTAAACTCCATCGGGGATTGTTGTATTTGTTATATTTGCATAGCATGAGGAAGTTGTTTCAGTTACGTTACATCCTCCTGCTGCGGAAGTGCTTCCTATTTGAGACCATACTCCGCTTAAGTTGATAAAGAATGTTGCATTTTCAGGATTTTGGATGTCTGTCGAGTTTAGAAAGCTAACATTGAATATAAATGATGTGACTGATGTAAGGTTTGTTCCAATTACTGGAGAAGTTATTTTTACTCCATCTCCTGATGCTGCCATTACAATCCAAGCCAAGAGTACTGATATAATTAGAAGACTGACAATTACCAAACTCTTTTTTTGCATAGGACAGAATAAATTATTTACTATTTAAACTTTGTTATTTTAAAGTTATTAAATTTTATTTTGTATTTTTTAATCAGAAAGTAAATTGTTGTTCCTAATCCCATAATTAAGATGCTTCCTCCAAGTATCCAAGGATTTATTTTTAATTCTTCTTTAGGGGTTCCTGAATTTCCTTGATTTCCTTGCAATGTATTATTTGTACCATTGCTTGCATTTTGGTTTGTGATGTTTGACGTCGTGCTATTTGAAGAATTTGTGTTTGTTGAAGTACTCGTTGAAGTTGAAGTACTCGTTGAAGTTGAAGTAGTACTACTAGAACTAGACGCATTGGTAACATTGTAGTAAATGGTCGACGTTCTGAGATTGCTTGCTTTATCTTGTGAAGTACAAGTTGTTTGTTTATTATTTCCCGTACTTGATGTAGAAGGATGCGCAGTAAAAGATACTCCATTTGTTCCATATGAAAGGTTTATTCCAGACAAGGCATCAGTAGCGTTGCATGTGCAAGTTATTTCCTCATCTTCTATTACGGAATAATCGTCGCAACTATGGGTTATCGTTGGAGCAGTGTTGTCAACTATAAATCTAGTAACACGTGCGCTATTGTTTAAGTTATTTACAGTATCATTTGCATGAATAGTTATATTGTAGTATCCATCTGGATAATGGGTTGTGTTGGTCGTTATTATATAACTTGAAGCTGAACCTTCTTTTACCCCTATTAAACTTGCGTTTTGATGTCCACTAGAATTAGTTATGTTAAATAGTACTGTTTGCACTCCTATTGTAGAATCTATTGCAGATACGTTGAGTATAAGATTTTGGGAATAATTTCCTCCCGCAGTTGGATTAGATATATTTGTGGTGAAAACTATTGGTGCAGTGTTGTCTATATAGATTATGTTGCTTAAGTTTCCTGTGTGTATAATTGATATTGTTGCTGAATTTGTTGAATTGTAAATTGTTGTATTGATGCTATATATTCCATCTGGAATTGTCGTGTTTGTTATGTTTGCATAGCAGGATGAAGTTGTTGCAGTTACGTTGCATCCTCCTGCAATTGCTGTGCTTCCTATTTGAGACCATACTCCGCTTAAGTTGATAAAGAATGTTGCATTTTCAGGGTTTGTGATATCAGTTCCATTTGTGAATGATACGTTAAATAGTACTGCTGACAGGGTTGTGAAGTTTGTTCCTGAAGTTGGAGACACTATGATTACTCCGTCACCTGCTAAGGCGGTTACTAAATATACTAATCCTATTAAGATAAAAATTCCTAAGAATAAAACTCTCTTTTTTATCATGTTTTTATCGTTATTTATTGTATGTTGGATTTATAAATTATCTCGTAATTAAAAGTTTGTCCATTTCTTCTTTAATTTTCTTTATTTTTAGTTGTGCGAAGTGTTCTCTTGCTGGTTTGAGTATTTCGTTAATTTTTTCAGCCATTGCTGATTTCAGATCCATTGGGTGAAGTTTCTTTTCTGCAAAATCTTTTTCTAGCTCGGCAAATGATTTGTAGGTTTTATTTCCTCCAAATTTTGTTGGTCTCTTTATTTCTAGTTTTGATTTATCGCTAATAAATACTATATATTTAGCCCAGTCTAACAATGGATTAAATTCGGTTTCGCCTTCCGGACAGAATGCTTGTGAGATTTTCTTTTTTACTTCTTCTTCTGTGTCTGTCATATACACTGCTGATGATGGGATTGATTTTGACATTTTTAATTCAGCCCATAAATCTTGTAATTTTTCTTTAGGAACTGGCCAAATTGAAGGTTTTTGCAAACCTAATATGAGGTGTCCGTGAATTGCTATTGGTTTAATTGACTCCCCTTTTTTGTTTTTTAAAGGTTCTTTTAATTGAAGAGCGACCTCTCGAGCAATAACTTGCGCTTTTCTTTGATCTTTTCCTGCATGAGCAATATTAATCTTTTGATTGAAAATGTCTGCTACTTGCATTACTGGATAAATCATTAATGCAAAACTAACGGCTTCTCCTTCTTTTCTGCCTGCTATAGTTATACTTCTTTGAATCCTGGCAAGATTTGTATTTTTAGAAACATCTACAACTGTTTCCCAATACTTGTCATTGTTATGGTATAATTCGCTTCCTAGAACGAATTTTAAGTCTTTTGGGTTTCCTCCAACGCACTTATATGCTGCAATTAGAGCTTCTTTGAAGAAAGGAACTCCTATTTTTTGAATTACTTCCATTTTTCCACCGAGTTTATTATTTATCCATGTGTGCCAATCGGCTAAAAAAATAGAAACCTCTATTCCTGCGTCACGGAAGTCCTTTACTTTTGACATGCAGACTAATCCGTGTCCTAAGTGAGGTTTACCTGAAATTTCAAAACCTTGGTAGTGTTTTAATTTTTCTCCTGCTTCAAGTAATTGTTTGAGTTCGTCTTCTCCAATTATTTCTTCAGTATTTCTTTTTATTAACTCTAATTTTTCTTCTGTGTTCATGTTTTTGACTGGCGAAAGGTTAATTTAAAGATTGTGATATGGTATTTTATGCTAAAAATTGCGTTTATTACTGCTATTATTGGGTTGGGTTTGCTGGTTGCGCTTTTGTTGAAAGAACCTGTTTTTGTTGAAACGCTCGATGGATTGGTTGTTGGAGAAGTTATTTCAATTAAAGGAATTGTTGATGAAGAAAGGAAATTTGGTTCTGGGAAGCTTTTGATAGTTGGAGATATTCTTGTTTTTTGCGAATGTTCTAAAAATTATATTGGATTGAATGTTGTTGTTTCCGGAGTGATTGAGCGTTTTCCTGAAGATTTACGAGTGAGAGCTTTTAGTGTTAAAGTTATTTCTTGATAAAATAAAATATAATGTTTAAAGAATTGTTTAGTTTATAACATTATCGTGTTAGGTTATCGGATAATTTGATTTATATTTATTTAAAAATAAGATTTTGTTTATTTTATTTTGATGAACTTAGGAGAGATTATAGCTCAGGAAGTTATCAAAGGCTTTTTGGATTTTAAGCCTAAAGAAGTACATTTTTTTGGAGAAGATAAAGATTTAGTTTGTGAAGTTATTAAAACTTTGAAAAAGTATGATAAAGATTTAATTTGTAGGGTTGAAGATTTTAGAAATGATTTTGCTAGGCGTTTGGGATCTATAAATAAGCCCTATCGAGTCGATGTTGACGAATTGGCAAGATATTACTTCAAAGAGTCTTCCTAGAACTGTATTCCTTTGATTTAAAATTTCAGGTTAAATAAATTGTATATTTTTTCTGCTTTTTTTCCTATTATTTTTTCTAATTGTTCTTTGCTTGAGTTTGCTATACTTTTTAGATTTTCAAACTCTTTCATTAATTTATTTGTTGTTGCCGGGCCTATTTCAGGGAAACCTTCTAAAATGAACTGTAATTGTTCTTTGTCTGACGAGAGTGTTTTTGATGCTCTAATTGGTTCTGTTTTTTTATTCTTTTTTGTCGCTAAGATGCTTAGGTATTTTGCAGTATCTTCTTCATTAAGTGTGTATATTATAGGGGTTTTGAAGTTTAGAGCTACGCTTAATAAGAAACCTCGAAATGCATTCTCATGGATTTGTCCTTTGTATAACCCTGTATTTTCTAAACCTTCTAATATTAGTAAATGATTTGGATATTGTTTTAATTCGTTTAATTGTGAAAATATTCTTTTATTTATTATTGAGCTTTTTAAGTCATTGATTGTTTTTCTTTCTATTGCGATGTTGTTTATTATATAGTCGGCTACTGGAAGCTGGGCGAATTCTACTACTTGATTTCTTTTTATTAATTCGCTTATTACTAGAGAGTTTTTCTCTCTATTGTCTACTATTATTTTTGCTCTTTCTTTTTCTTTTATTTTTTTGTTTGAAAAGATGTTGAAAAATGTCATTTGAATTTATCCAAGGTTCTATTTTTATCTTGGAGGTCTTTATTTACTGATTCTATAGTTTTGTGCATTTTTTTCTCTCGGGCTATTGAAGCGTAATGATGGGCTTCGTCTCTTGTGCCTTTCGTTATTAGAATTGCTAATTTTCCTTTCATTAATCTTGCGGTTCTGCCTGCACGCTGTATTTTTCTGATTTCCGAAGGTATTGGTTCGTAGAAGTATACTGCGTTAACTTCTGGGATGTCTAGGCCTTCTTCTCCTATGGATGTTGCGCATAATATATTGACTTCTCCTGATTTGAATTGGTCTATTACATTTTTTTGTTCTTTTTGAGATAAACCCGTGCTTACGCCTGATTGTTGTTTTTTTGCCTGACCTATGAAAGTTTTGGCATTTACTCCTGGGATTGTATTTAGATTTTTTGCGATTACGCTTGCTGTTTCTCTGAATTGTGCAAAAATCATAATTTTAGAATTTTTGTTATTTTTGAATTCGTTCTCTATTAATGTTTTGAGTTCATCTATTTTTGGGTGTTCTATTTTTTGTTCTATTAGTTTATTTAATGAAATTATTGATGCTCTGAATTCTGCTGAATTGACTAGTGTTTGAACGCCTCTACTTTTTTTCTCTATTGCTTGTTTTTGCAAGCCTTTTAGGTATTCATTCAGTCCCGAAAGAGTTTGTGTCTCTAATAATTCTGATGCGTGAGATATTTTAATTGCTTGAGCACATAAGGACATTCCAATCATTGCATTGAAATTGCCTGGAGAGACTTGGCTGGCCAGACGATTTTGAAGTTTTAGTAATGTTATTTTATTTGCCGGTTCAAATAGTAGATTTCTGCTTTTTAGTTGTTCTATTTTAGAGTCAAATATTTTTTTTAATAGTGTTCTTATTTCTACAAATTCGTTTGGAAATGGAACTTCATGTTTTTCAAAAGTTCTTTCTTGCAAGTATGGTTTTACGTCTACTGAATCTCTTGAGCGTATTTCTAATTTTTCTATGTCTAGATTTTTACATATTTGAGTTACTCTTTCTTTGTCTGAGCCTGGAGATGCTGTGAGTCCGAGAATTCTTTGATTTTTTGACTGTTCTTTATATGCGTTGGCGACATAATTATAATCATAATTTTTTAGGCATCTATGGGCTTCATCTATTACTAAAAGAGAAACGTCTTCTAAATTATACAGTCCTTTACGTACATCGTTGGCTATACATTGGGGTGTTGAAAAAATTATTTCTGCTGAACGCCATATTTCTTTTCGTTTTTTTGAGTTTACTGTGCCTGTGAATATGTCTAGTTCTGCAAATAGCTCTGGGAGTTGTTTTTTGAAAGATTCTAGGTGTTGTTCTACTAATGGTTTTGTCGGTGCGAGGATAAGTATTTTCTTTCCAGGGAATTTTTTTATTCTATCTATTGAAAGCATTAATGCAATTAATGTTTTTCCTATGCCTGTTGGTAAAATTACTAATGTGTTATTTTCTTTTGCTGTCTCTACTATTGATTTTTGATACTCTCTTGGAGAAATATTTTTTAGTTCTTCCATGTTTACACTAAGAAGATAGCATACGACATGAATATTAAGGTTATTACTGCCAATACCGACCATAAGACTCTTGAACCAAAGAAAATCTGAGAACCATCTAGTTTGGATATTGGGAGCAGGTTATAAAATGCATAGAATGTTGCCATCTTTCCTATTGCACTCCATGAATCTCCAGGAATCCAATAAGTTAAGAATGTTATTAGTAAACAACTTATAATTCCTATTGCTCCGACTAGTGCATTGTGAAAGTCAGTCATTTCTGTGAAACTATAAGGTCCAAATCTTTTTGCTGCTCTTCTTTTTAATGCGCGAGTTTCATAAGTCATTACAGTCATGGGGGCGATTGAACCTAAAGTCACTAGAGTTACAAATAAAGGAATTAATATTCCTGCAGAAATACTTTTTTTGAAGTTATCTCCAGGGTGAAAGCCAAATCTTTTTACTTGCCATATTTCATGTTCAACGTCTGCATCTAATCTTGAAGCTACAATTTTTTTAGATAAAATATTTATTCCGATAATTATTGCAGAGAATCCTATGATTGCTGAAAGGGCATTTAAGTTCATTTCGGCTATTTCATTGAACCCATAGACTATGCCGAGAGTTGCTATTGCAAGAATTATTTGGATTATTTCTTTATCTTTCATTTTTGCTCCAAGTCATAATAAACAGACCTACATATAAATTTATTGTTGCTGTTTATACTACTGCAATATGTCTATTTAGTAAACGTAAAGTATAAATAGACTATAACTCATTTTGATAACATGCTTAAGATAAAAAAAATATCCGAAGTGATGAATAAACACGTTTATACTGCTGAAGGTGAGTACTTTGGTCAAGTTGACGATGTTAATTTGATGGATAACAAAGTAGATGGATGGAAGATTAGAGTTAGTGGAGGATTTACAAGCACTCTTGGAGGCGCTAGAGGAGTAATCATTCCACATCAGTTTGTCAAGGCAATTGGAGATGTTTTTGTAGTTACTGGTGGTTCTTTGCCATCTAAGTCTGATGGTGTTGATATGCCTTCTAGTACATCGAGTTCTTCTAACGCGCCTAGTTCTTCTGGCTCTTCTAGTGGAAGTTCGATGATGACTTCTGGATTTGATAGTTTTTAGTTTTAGACAAGATTTAAATAAGTGTTTTGTTTTTATACAGTAATGGTAGAAACAATATTATCTAGTCCGATTATATCCGAGGCGGTGTTGCCGTTTATTTTGATATTTACTGTTGTTTTTGCTATATTGCAGAAATCTGCAATTCTTGGAAAAGATAAGAAACAAATAGATGCTTTGGTAGGGATTGTGTTTGGGCTGATAACAATTACTTTTGCTCGTGCTGTTGGAATAATTAACCAGCTTCTTCCTTTTTTGGCTGTTTCTGTAGTTTTGATACTTGTGTTTTTAATTTTAGTTGCGGTGTTTCATAAAGAGGATAAAGAATTTAAGTTAGACGATACATTTAAGAAAATAATAATGTGGATGTCTTTTATCGCAGTTGTCATTGCAGGACTTGTGTTTACTGGAGCATGGGATTATATTGTAGAGAAATTTACTGGAGCTGATAGTTCTAGTTTGGTTACAAATGTTGTTTTTATATTGATTATTATTGGCGTATTTTTGATTGTTTGGTTCGGTGGCGGTAAGGATTCCGAGAGTAAAGGTAAAGATAAGTAATTAATAAACTTGAAGAAAAAATTGAATTATATCGTGGTTTCTGGAAAATTTAAATCAGAGGGTGTGGATTTTGATATATTGTTTTTTTGATATTTTTTAGCTTTGTACTGTAATAACTCCCGGCGAAACATATTTAAAGAAAGTTTGTATTTCTTTAACATGGTTATGTTAGGTGCTTTCATGCAGTTCTTTTCTTTATATGATTTATATGCTCAATGGGAGACTTCTGGAGTGTTTGATTTTTTACTTCCAGCACTTCTTATTTTTTCAGTTATATTTGGTATTTTGACTTCGACTAAGGTTCTTGGAGGAAATAAAGGAGTTAATTCTATAATTGCTGCTTCTGCTGCATTGATGGCTATGAGGTTGCAAGTAGTTTCAGATTTCTTTGGTTTGCTTCTTCCTGGTTTGGGAATAGGTATTGTAGTTATTGTTGTTGTTTTGATTCTAGCAGGGCTTTTTATGTCTCAAGGGAATATTCACGAATGGATGCCTACATTCTTCTGGGGAGGGATTGTCGTGGGTTTGATTATAGTGATTACTGTTTTGAATAGTTTTGCTTGGTTTGGTTCCTTCTGGTGGCAACAGAATTGGGTTTCTATAGCTTGGATTGCTGTTTTATTTGTGATTCTTTTGCAATTCTTTAGAGAGCCTAAAGGTGCAGATGCGAGATCTGCAGAAAATAAGGTATATGCTGGGGAAATAAAGGCAATTCGCAGTTAATCATGGCAGCCGACGTTTCTTCATTTGTTTATTTTGCGCCCGTGATGGTATTTTTAGTTGTGTTTGTAATAATGGTTGCTTTGTTGCATAAGACTGAATTAATTGGGAAAAATATGTATATGAATATTTTTCTTTCTTTTGTTATTGCGACAATATTCATAACGGCTTCTAGTATTAAGCAACTTGTATTGAATGTTATTCCTTGGTTTGCTGTTTTGCTTATTGCGTTATTTTTGATTATGGCTCTTGTTGGATTTATGGGGGATTCTGGAAAATCTATAGTAAGTAAGAGTATGGGGTGGGTTTTTGTTGTCATTTTAATTTTAATTTTTTTAGTTTCTGGAATAAAGGTATTTTCTAATTCTGTGAGTCCCTATCTGCCTACGGCAACTAGTTCGCAGGTTTCTAATGGGAATCCTACATTAGTTTATTTTTTTAGTTGGTTATATTCTCCACAAGTCAAAGGTTTCTTTTTACTGATTGGCGTTGCTATTTTTGTTACTTGGTTTTTGTGGAAGACTGGTGGAATTACTCCGGCTAAGAAATAATATCAAATAAAGAATAAATTATTTTTTATGTTCTTTTTCGTGATGCTTTGAACCTAGAACTTTTGCAAATGTTTTTTGAGTTTCAATCATTTCATGCTTTAAGTCTTCGACGTTTGTGACATAGTCTCCTACTTTTCTGAGAACTGAAGTCTGTAACGTGTCAATTATTTTTTCTATTCGCTTAAGGCGTTCTTCTATTGATTCTGTTTTTGTTTCAAGTTCTGTTTTGAATATAGATATTTTTTCCATTTTTTTTCTAATATCTGTCATTTTTTCAGACACTATCTGTTCTGAAATTTCCATTATTGTGTCGCTGCTTAAGCTAGAAGACTGTCCAGAATCGTATCCTTGTTGCACATATTCAGCTCCTTGGTTTTGAAATTCTTGTTGTTCTGGAAAGTATTCTTGTTGAGGTGCTTCTTGTTGTGGGGGTTGTATTATTGATTGTTGCATTCCTTGGGTTTGAGAATCACTAGGGGTTGGAGGTTCTGGGATACTGCTGCGGTCTTCGACTGCTTGTTTTATTTTACTTTGCGCCATTGCTTCAGATATATCTCGATAAGGATTTCCTTGCTCTTGAAGTTTTGAAATTATTTCTTCTTCTGATAAGCCTGATTGTTGCATTCGCTGAATTTCTTCTAAAATTCCCATTACTTTCCCCTCCCATGCGCAGTCATAAATAGTTCGATTTGGCGTTGTAGCATTAGTAGTTCCTCTTTTCTTGCAGATTCAGATAATTGATCTGCAACTTTCTTTAGGAAATCCTGTATTTTAATGTTTTCCTCTGCTGTTTTAGACAAGCTTTTTTTTAATTCTTGCAACTCATTCATTATTGATTCACGGTCCTCAATAACATTTTTTCCTATTAATAATATTCTATCTCTGAGCAGTCTTTGCTTTTCTTCCATATCTTTTAAGCGACCGTTAATGTCTGTATAATATTGCCCTTCCGACTGCTGATACTCCTGAACCATATTATTTTAAGTGATTTGTAGTTTAAAACTGTTTGTGATATAGGGAACTGACTTAATTTTGAGACATAATATTTTCACTTCTCTATCTGTATAACTGACCTAAAAGATAAATTGATCAAGTCAGTTATACATAATTTATTTTACATAACCTTAATTTATTTAAACTCTCTTTTGTTGTGTTTTTGATGTTTGTTACTCGAATTATCCTAATCGTTTTGATTTTTTCGTTTTTTATAGCATCTGCTGTTTTCTCTTTTCAAAGTTTTACAGGTTATTTGATATCAGATGTTGCTAATAATAAGGCTAATTTAACTGCTTTTTTCTTCTTTTTAGCAGGTATTTTAAGTACATGGTTGTATCTTGCGAGATTTAAGGAGCAATAAAGAGAATTCTGATTTGTCTAATAGTTTTTAGTTCAGAATTCTCTAATGGATAATTCTTAAAATTATCTAAAAAGAATTATGGATAACTATTTAACGAATGATTATTTTGATTATTTATGGTGTTTAAACTTAATGCTCCGGCGTATTCCACAGAAATACAGCGTAAGGAGGGGGAAACTATTTTATATATTAATTATTTAGGTGCTTCTAGCGTTCCGTCTATTGCAGATTCTGCAGAGACTATGGCTCGTGCCGTTGATGCTTTGACTGATAATCCTGAGGTTTCGAGAATAGTTTTTGTGCAACAGAGAAATTATAATTATCCTTTTGAGCAAGTTTCTATTCTTTTGGAGATATCTCAGTTATATACTTTTTTGCTTAAACAAGAAAGAATTCTTGCGCCCGATAAACTTAATCTTTTTATTAATCTAGAATTTGCGCCTCGTGAGTTGAGTTATTTGCTTAGTCTTTTGAGGCAGGATCCTGTTGCTTGTTATCTTGAGGTTATTAAAAGAATTGGAGTATATAATAGAAATTTAAAAGACTCGAGACATTTTGATGCTTATCTTGGAGTTCTTGATAGGTTTAGAGAGTTATTGTTAAAGACTAGACTAATATCTTCTTTAATTGATGTTGTTGATACGTATGCTATTGGAGATCGCAAGGTTTATTATTCTATTTTTAGGCCTGACATTTTGCCTAATTTTACACTTACCCGTCTTGTTGCTCAGATGCCTCAAGATGCGGAGATTATGGACCAGTATGAACTGAAGTCTGGTTTTGAAAGTGTTTCTGTGATGATATTGAAAGTTCAGGGAGATGCAAAATATCTTTATCACATTATGCCTCCGGAATATGCTTTGAGCGAAGAACATCATCTTTTACTTAATCTTGGAAAGGGCGTTTTGTTAGAGTATCAACCTAAATCTGAGGAGTTTGTTGATTCTGAGAAAGTACGCTCGCTTTTTTTTAATGTTGCGCGCGACTTACTTTCCGAGTTGTCTGTGAATAAAAATATTCCTTTAAATTACCGAGAGCTAAATAGTCTTGCTAGAATTCTTGTCAGACAGACTATTGGTTTTGGATTAGTTGAGGTTTTGCTTTTTGATGATAAATTACAAGATATTTTTTTGAATTCGCCGATAGGACAGAATTATGTTTTTGTTAGGCATGCTAAATATGGAGATTGTGTTACTAACATTTTGCCTTCTTATGAAGATGCTGATTCATGGGCTTCTAAACTTCGTTTGCAGAGCGGTCGTCCTTTGGACGAGGCTAATCCTATATTAGATACGGACATATTTTTTGGAAATATACGGGCAAGGGTTGCTGCTATACAGCGCCCTCTTTCTCCGACGGGAATTGCTTATGCTTTACGTAGGCATAGAGAAGAGCCATGGACTCTTCCTCTCTTTATTGAGAATAAAATGATTAATTCTTTTACTGCTGGGCTTATGAGTTTTATTGTTGATGGGAATAGGACTATGTTAATTGCGGGGACTCGCTCTTCAGGAAAGACTTCACTTTTGGGGAGCGTTATGCTTGAAGTAATTCCTTCTGTTAGAATGTTGGTGGTAGAGGATACTTTAGAGTTAAGTGTGGATTCTTTGCGAAAACTTGGTTATAATATTCAGAGAATGAAAGTTCGAAGCGCATTGCTTGAGGCGACTACTGAAGTTGAGGCTTCTGAAGGTATACGTGCTTCACTTCGTTTGGGAGATTCTGCTTTAATTGTTGGAGAAGTTAGATCAAGTGAAGCTAAGGCACTTTATGAAGCGATGAGAGTTGGTGCTTTGGCTAATTTAGTTGCTGGGACTATTCACGGAGCTTCTCCTTATGGTGTTTTTGATAGGGTTGTAAATGATTTAGGAGTTCCTGTAACGAGTTTTAAGGCAACTGATATTGTAGTTGTTGCTAATCCGATTAGGACTCCAGATGGGATGCATTATAAGAAGAGAGTTACTCAATTGACTGAAGTTAGAAAGCATTGGCTTAAAGACCCTGAAGAGGAAAAGGGATTTGTTGATTTGATTAAATATAATGTTGAGAAAGATGAGCTTGAACCTACGGAAGATTTGATGAATGGAGATTCTGAGATTGTGAAGGCAATTGCTGGAAGTGTTAAAGGATGGGCTGGAAATTGGGATGCCGTTTGGGATAATATTTTATTACGCGCCAAGATTAAGCAGGAGATTGTTGATGTTGCTCGAAAGTTGCAGATGCCTTCTTTAATGGAAGCGAAGTTCAATGCTTTATCGAATGATATGTTTCATCGCATAAGTGAAAAAATTACTCATGAAATTGGTTTGCCTGTTTCTGATCGCGTTTTTCCGGAATGGAGAAGCTGGTTGATGAATAATGTTAGGAAGATTTAGTATGAAAAATAAAAGAAATTTAGGACTTGTTTTTGCAGGTTTAATTGGATTAGCAGGAATTGCTTATTGCGGTTTTGATAGGAATAATTCTACTGATTTGCCTAAATATGGACCATTTGGACGAAAGGAATCTTTTCCTGAAACTTTTTATGGGAGAAAAGTTGATGTTAATGAACTTCATCCTTCACTTAGAGAAGCTTATGTAAATGGATATGCTGAAGAAGAAGTCATAATTGGAGTTTTAGATGGAAGAATTGCTAATATAGAACCTCAGACTCCTCAGATGAAGTTTTAGGGTTTGATTTTATTTTTATTAATTCGAAAGATTTATAAGTAAGCATATCTTACTTTCTTACATGGTTGAAACTGTTAGAATGTCTTCAAAAGGACAGATTGTAATTCCTCAAAAAGTAAGGGAAGAAGTAAATGCTGATGAAGGAAGTGTTTTTGTAGTCTTAAGTAGTGGAGACTCCATAGTCCTAAAGAAAATAGAAGTGCCTTCTAAAGAAGAGTTAATAAGAAACTTGCAAAAAATAGCTGCTAATGGTGCGAAAAGGGCTGAAAAATTAGGAATAAAAGAGAGTGATGTAGATGATCTTGTTCATGCATACAGAAAATCTAAAATTAAAAACTTATGAGGATTACATTAGATACAAATTTTCTTATTTCTGCTACGCAATGGGATTATAGTGTTGCTAATAAATTACTTGTTAAACTTATAGAAAGAAACGACCCTCTTTTTGTTAGTAAAGAGATAATTGATGAATTTAGTGGAATTCTTATGAGAGATTTTGATTATTCTTACTTAGAAATTCAGGAAATTATTCCTTTTGTGATGATGTTTGCTAAGCTCGTTCAACCAATTGAGAAAATAGAGGTAATAAAAGAGGATTCTGATGATAATAAGATTTTGGAGTGTGCTGTGGTATCTAACTCTGAATTTATTATAACTTATGACTTAAGGCATTTGCTAATATTAAAAGAATTTAGAGGTATTAAAATAATAAAACCTGAAGAACTATTTGGAATAATCAATTCTTAACCTAATCCTGAAAGGGCTACGGCTGCTAAGCCTGTTAACATGATTGTGCTTAAGAGAGTTGTGATGAGATATAATGTTAAGCCTCTTTTTAGGTTTCTAGATAATTCATATTTTTCTTGTAATTCGTCTTTTCCTGAGTCTACAGTTACTAAAGTTCCTGTTAAGATGAAAATTATTTCTATTAAGTAGATTCCTATTGATATTTGGACAAAATAAGGGGGGACTATCCCAGTAATATCAAATAAATCTATTATGTTTCCCATTGAACCTAATCCAGGGATTTCTGCACCTCCTTCACCAGTTAAGTTTGATAGACTCTTTAGTTTGTTGAGTATTAGTGCAATCATTGACGTTAATCCTACTATTATTCCTGATAATAATGGGGCTAGAAATACCATGTTTGAGCGCATGTCTGAAACTACTTCTGCTAATAAATCTCTTAACCTGTCATTTATTTTTTGAATGTTTTTTACATAGTCTGAAATTGACATCATTGCTCTTGCGGCTATTTTTAATCCTTTTTTTACTGATTCTATTAAAATGCGCATGCTTGTGGAGATGAGTGCAGATGGATAGTAAATTATTGCTCCTCTTTGAGAATTGAATATTGCATCATCTAAAGGCATACCTAATTGTTGGATGTTTTGATTTACTAATTGAAAGAAACTTTGAGTTTTCTGGCCTTGAGTTGATTCTGCTACTTTTGAAAATACTCTTTCTGCTGGAACTCCGTCGCCTAAACGATTTCCTAATTGGAATAGAGTGCTTGTGAATTCATGTTCTAATTCTTTAGTTTCTTTTCGTGATTTTATTATTTCTTTTGTTTTGAGTTTGTATGCTAAGCTGAAGAATAATGCTATTGAAAGAGGGATGAATAAACTTAGTATTATTCCTGCTAATCCGAATGGACCTATTGTACTGCTTCCTACTTTTTTGAAATCAAATAGAAGTTGTTCTTCAAAAAAAGATAGGCCTAACTCGCCGAATGTATAATCATTTTTTAGATTTAAGAGATTTGTGATAAAATCACTTTGAAATAAAAATGGCAATAGTCCTATGATAAATATAGGGATACAAATTAAGCCTGCGATTGCCCATGGCTTTTTTGAAATGAAATTATAGTATTGGGGATTTTTTTTAATGTTTGAGTTTTCTCCGTAGCCTCCTGGACGTTTGAATAGTATTTCAGAAGTCATGAAGTAAACCCCTAATGGGATAATCAAATTAAAGATTATAATAAGATGATACCATTTTAAGCCGTTTGCTATGACTACGCTGGCTAGAGGCAAAAGGGCTAGAGCTAATGTTGGTAATATAATTCCAAGCATGTAGATGTTTGTTAAAGGTGAGCGAATCTCTCTCGAATATGTAAGCATTTTGTCGTAAACGCCGTCTAGAATTATTTGTAAGGCTCTTTCTAACGTGTTAATTCTTTGAGTGTCTGATGGTTCGTATAGGCTGGATTCTATTAAGTGAAATGATTCTATGAACTCAGGGGAGTAATCACGCCATGTTTCTAGATAGGCGTCTAAAGATTGTTTTACTGTTTGGTATTTTCCTGTTTCTACATCATATAAAACTTTTTTGAAATCTAGTGCTAAAGGAATTTCAAGATGTTCTGAGGCAAATTGGACGGCTCTTTCTAAATTTGAAGTGTGTTTCATGTAGATAACAATGTATAAGATGGCTGGAATCATTTGGGAGGATGCTTTTAATCTCCATATGTTTGCTAATCTGTCTGGCATGGAGTAAACGTAGTAATATACAAAACCGCTTAAGATAAATCCTAAAAATGTGAGCATTATTGGAAATGATTCTCCTAGAAGATTTATGCTTAGAACTAATGTGAAAGTTACGAATAAAGTTAGAAGCATTGCTATTAGTGCCAAGGATGCTGACTGAGATGCAGTTATGTCTAAATGGGCTATATCTAAATGGCGTTGGATTTTTGCATTTTCTTTAGCCGATAGTTTTATTTTTATTGCATTTCCTAGAGAATCTGTCCATCTTTTGTATCTGGACATATCTGGGAGCATGTCTTGTTTGAATTGTTCGTAGTCTTGAGAATAGATTTCTGTTGATTTTTTTATACCTATTTCAGATTCTATTTTACGGGAGTATTTTTTTAGAATTTCTTCAGTTGTTACCATCATGCCTCTTATGAAAATTACGGTTTCTTATATTATTAAATTGTATGTTTCTTTATTTCAAGTTTGTCTGATTTTGCAATTGTTTATATATAGATGGTATTATTGATTTTTGTGAACAATGGCTATAAGAAAATTCAGAATGCCTGATATTATTGAAATACATCCTTTAATACGAAGGGCTATTATTGAGAGAGATAATCATAACTATACTCGTGAACAAATAGATTCGAGTGCTTCTTATTATACGGCTGAAAGATTTTGTGAGGATTTAGAACACAAAATAATTTATGTCTCTACTGATAATGAGAAAATTACTGGAACTGCTACATTGCGCAATGACGAAATAATGGCTTGTTTTATACTTCCAGAATATCAAGGAAAAGGACTGGGGAGGGAATTTGTGGGTGCTTTAGAAAGGGATGCTGTATTGAAGGGTTTTTCAAATGTCTGGCTTGTTGCTGTTCTTTCTGCTGTTGAGTTTTATGAGAAGCTTGGATATCACAAAACTGGAGAGAAAATGCATAATGATTGGGGAAAAGGAATAATAATGGGGAAGTATATTAGAAAGGATTAGATTTATATTGATGTATTTGTTTTGTTGTTGATGGGGAAAAAGGGTCAAATTGAAATTAGTCATATGGCAGACTGGATAATGGTTATAGGAGCTTTGATTTTGTTGGTTGCTTTGATTATTCTTGCCAAGGAAAAGGGAAGTGGTATGCTTGAATTTTTTAAGAATTTGTGGAGATTTGGGAGATGAATAGGAATGGTTTGCATTATTGGGTTGTTGCCGCCATTTTAGCAGGTTTACTTATTGCTTTGTATTTTTCATCGCAGATTCCTATGTTTAAGAGTATTTATTCTTTTTTTGGATTTTTTCCTGATGATTTTGGAGAGCCTATTTCCGATGGGACTTCGATAGTAGGAGTGAATCTTAAAGATGATCAATTGCAGTATTATACTGGTGAGGAGTGGAGAGATATTAATTCTAAAAAAAACGGCGAGTTATTTCCGATGGGAAAATATGAGTTTGAGCCTGCTTTGTTTAAGAAATCTATCGAAGATTTTTATCTATATTCTGAAAGGAGACCCAAAGCTTTGAGTATTAGTGTGAATGATTGGAGATATTGGGTCGTCGAAATTGGCGATTTTGGATATGATAATCTGAATCGATATAATCTCAAAATAGCTAGTCATATTAAAAAAAGATTCAAAGTAAAAGATCTTTATAATGAACCCATTTATTATAATGATAAAATTTCAGATATAGTTAAAGTAGATTATTCATTTTATGTTTTAGCATTTCAGGAATACAATAAGTATAAAGATAAATTTGTTCAAGCAATTAGTTGGAGAGATAGTATTCTTGAAGATGGAAATTGTGAGAGGTTTTTGGAGTTGAATTTAGATGAGAATAAGAAAGGAATGGGTAAGAAATTGTATACTGTTCGCAAAGTTGGTCAATATATTTTTGTTGATTTGAGCGAGCCGGTTTATGGAGTGGCTGTTGAGAAATGGAAAAATGAGTCTTGTTTTGGTGTTAAGAATTATGTAGATGATGATATAAAAATTACTAAAGAACCCGAAGAGATTAAATTTGTATTTTTGAGACGTAGTGCGCACAGTTTTCTTGAAAGGAATAAGATTGAAATATTGAAATATTCTAAAGAAGACAACGGTGTTAAAAATTGGAGGTTTAGCCGTGGCGACCAATTAAATTCAATTATTAATTCAAATAGAGATCTTAATTTGTATGTACAGGTAAAATATCTTGATAGCATTTATAAGGAGTTAAATAATAAAAATTTCAACGAAGGTTTTGTACTTTTAACTAGACCTGATGATGGCTTGTTTTGGCAAAACTCCGTTACTTTTGATTCAGATAAATCAGTCGAAGGCGTTTATATTAATGGTAAAAAAATTGATGGTTGGAACGAATTATTAAAAAAAATTGATGGTAAAGAATTTAATAGTGTTTTGAATGATTCACTTCGCAGTGAATTTACATATAAGGTTTTAGACAATTATTATTCAAGTTTTAAATTTGAAGATAGTAAGGAGGCAAATGTTCAATAAAATGAATAAAAAAGGTTTTGCATTTGAGAGCATTACAAAACTTGTATTGTGGATTATGTTTCTGATACTTGCAGGGGCTTCTATTTATTTTCTTTTTAAGAGATTTGGATTGCGTTAAGTTAAGATTATAAAGTTGGTTTTAGTGTTTTGTTTATGGATAAGAGAGGATTTACTGCAGGACAGATAGCTCTTTTAATACTTATTCTTCTTAGTTTTGCTATTGTTGTAATGTTTCTTTGGAGTATTTTTGGGACTAAAGATGTGACTGAAAGAGATTTGTGTAAACTTTCTATTATCTCTAAAGCTACTCTTCCTGGAATAGTCCAGGGAGGAGCGCCTTTGAACTGTTTTACTAAGAAGATTTGCATAACTTTAGACAAGTCAGTTACTCAGAAGGCTAAGGAGTTTTTTACTGGTTCTGGTGCTGCTATTGGATTGTCTAAAAAAAGTGATTGTAAACAATTTGCAGGGGAAGAGAATGTTGTAGATATTAAAGTTAAGATAAATGATGACATTGGGGATCAGAAAGAAACTAGGAAAATTATTGAAAGAGAATACGCAAATGCAATGTATGACTGCTGGGTTATGACTGGAGAAGGAAAGTTAGATGTTTTCAGAGGCGAGGGGGGAGTGACTTCAATCGTATTGGGAGATATTTCGGAATTTTTCGGGCTTGGATTAGAACAAGTAATAAAGAAAATAGAACCAAAATGTATTGTTTGTTCTAGAGTTGCGTTATCTGATAAATTGATTGAGGCGAATGAAAAGTTAGTTGATGAAAAAAATATAAATGTTCTTTCAAGACTTGATTTTAGCAGGTATCTTTCTACCGAATTTGTTCCTGATGGTGGTAGTCAAACTTATTCAGAAGTATTTACAAATGGGCGCATAAGGAGTTTTGTAGATAGTAATCGTATTGAATTGGAAAAAACGTTGTCTGGCGTTAAAGATTCTGTTAAGACGGATCAGATTGCGATGATATTTATGCAAATTAAGACGGACATACCTCCTGGAGAGTTGGGATGGACTGCGGCAGGGTTGACTGGAACTGCTATTGTAGGAGGGACTTTAGTCACTGGTGCTGGCGCAGGCATAGTAAAAAGTGGTTGGGTTGGAGTTATTTCAGCTATTCTTGTTGGTGTTGGTGCTTCGGCAATCGCAGGATATACTGCTGCTGGAGTTCAGGAAGAAAATCAGGAGGTTTCACTTCTTTCATGTAAGGAATATGGAAAAAATGAGACTGATTCTAAACTTGGATGTAGTTTGATTAAACCTGTTAAATGGGATGTTGGAGAAGTAAATAAGCTTTGTTCTGGAGGCATTGAAGGTAATTTATGAAATTTAGAAAAGGCGATGCAAAAGCTTTAACTTCGTTGATTGTTGGGATAATTGTTGCAGTTGGACTTATTTTTATAGCTGTAAAATTGATTTTGTTTTTTATGGATCAGGATGCTAGAAATGCGAGAATATTTTTAGATAATTTGAATGGGAGGATTGAGAATCTTGCTGATGGACAGAGCAATACTTTTGCCTTAAGAGGTGTTCAAGGCTGGGTTTTGGTCGCATGGAATAAAGAAGTGCCTCCAGATGAAAAACCTCAGAGATGTTTTGATAAGAATTGTTTGTGTATTTGTCAGGGGGATGTTTCTAAGTGTCAAGATACTGGTTATTGTAAAGATATTGATAGGAAGGTTAGTGTCTCTAGCAGGCTTAATTATTCTCCTTATGATCCTGAAAATGTTGATGGTTTGATTACAAGTCATTGCATTCCTGAAATTAATAAGTTAATGGGATTTCTTGTGGATAAAAAACTAGGAGAAATTTCAATTTATCATGATTATGGTGATCAGAAACAAACAGCAATAAGTGGAAAGAATGATGTTTTGACTGCTTTAAGTGAAGGCGGTAAATTTTTATCGCGTATAAGAGATGAGAACTGTAATATCAAAGATGATAAAACATATGGGATAAGTCTTCCAGGAATGTGACGTTATCTTTATATCTGTTGAATTATTAGTTTAATTATGGAAAGAAGAGGCGATGTAGATGTTATGATGTATAATTTGATATATACTGCTATATGCATTTCTGTTTTTATTGGGCTTTTTATGTATGTTAATTCTTATGGTCGAGGAAGTGCTTTTTATGAGGATTTTTATTCTAAAGAAATTATTAATTTAATAAATAATGCAAAGCCTGGAATGGAGTTTAAGATAGATATTACTAAACTTGCGATGATTGCTATTAAAAATGGTAAGCCTGTTAAGGATATTATTTATGTTAATAATGTGAATAATCAAATTACTGTAAGCACCAGAAAAGACACTGGAACTAGTTTTGGGTTTTTTAATGATGTAGATATTGTTGATTGGGAAGTAAAAAATCCTTCTGGAAGTCCAGAAACTACGCAATTTATATTTAAAATAAAGGAGAAGCAACGCAATGAATTGTAGGCGAGGAGAAGTTACTGGAGTGGGTATTTTATATATTGTGTTTTTTTCAATGTTTGTTGTTATTCTTGTTGTTGGAATAGTTGGAGGGCTTGTCGCGTTTTTTGGAAAAGGGTATGATTATAGAGAAGGAGAAGCAAGGGCTTTATTGAAGAGCGTGCGTGAATGTTTTGAAAGAGAAAAATTAGATTTAAGCAATTTAAATGAAGACATTTTTTTTCAAAAGTGTGGAATTAGCAAGTCAGTTATTGAGGATGGAAAACATATTGTTTATGTGAAAGATAAAAACAACAAAGAATTTGTTGTTGGGGTTGCAGATTTTAAAATGAGGTGCGGACTTTATGCCAGATTTAAGAATAGAGAGATGCCTTTGTGTGCAAGTCATCCTATTGATTCTGAAGGATATGAGTTTTTAGTTGGAAGCAGTCAAAATGTGAAGAGGGTTGCAGTATGAACCGAAAAGCAGAATTTAGTTTGGAACAGGCAATTGCGAGTCCAATTGGCATGGTGATTATGTTTATTGTAATGTTGCTTTTTGTGATTGTTGCAGGAGCTATTGCTAAGAATCATGAAATAAGCGAAAATATGCCTGAGGATTTTATGAACACTTATCTCGTGTTTAATGATGAAGTTGTTCAGGTTGGAACACTTATTGATAGATTTTGTGATGATGCAGATTTTGGTGAAAAATTAAAGGTATCTTTGAGAGAACATTTTGTTGAAGAATATGGCCGAGGAAGTATTTTTATTTTGTCTTATACTCTAGATGACGATGGTTCGATTAAAATAATATCGTGGGCTGGTGCCGTGGATAATTATATTGATATGAATGGAGATATATCTGATTATGATGCATTTAATAAAATAGTTGATTATAATGATGAAAAATCTGTGAAGAGAATTTGTAATCGCATTGATATTTTTGTAAAAAGGAGCAATACATGAATCGTAGAGGACATTTAGGGACTGCTTTAATAGTTCTTTTAAGTTTAATGATTGTAATTAATGCTTTGTTTGTTATGTGGACTTTCGGAAAAGATTTGGGTAAGAGCAAAGCGGAGATAAGAGCTATGACAAGCAAAGCTTTGGCAGAGCATAAACTTATTGAAAAGAATGTTCGTGAGATTGTTGCTGAAGCTATAAAGCTTTCTGATAAAAATAATTTCGAAGAATCTTTTAATAAATCTGTTAAAGATATTGCCAATCGAGAGAGATTTTCAGGGCTGAGTACTAATATTTATGCTAGGTTTGCTCACGGAGAGTATACTCTTAGTTTTGATAATATTAATTATGTTCTTACTGTTAATGATGTTTTTGAAAATGGTCTTTATGGAGTAAATGAGGTTAAGTATAATTATTCTATGATAGTTATTTTTGATAAAGAGAGAGTTATTTCAGTTAATTTAGTATAAATTAATTATAGAAGAAGATTTATAAATAACTTATCTTATAGGTTGTGATGGTGATTGTGGTCAAGGGTAAGAAGGGGGCTGAGGGTATTATGTGGTTTATAGTTCTTGCAGCGGTTGCGCTTGTTTTTCTCGGTTTGGTTGGGTCAGGGGTTATTAATTTTAGTGAAGGCGTATTTGGATTTTTAAAATATAAAACGGGAGAGATGCAGAATCTTGCGAAGGCTTGTGGTAGTGTGTATATTCCTGTTGGTTTTAATATTGACTTTTGTAAATATAGGCTGATTGGAAATGAACTTGTGAATTGCAGGCATCCGACAATAATGGACTCACTTAAAAAAGATGATATTGATACGTCTGCCCCTGGTTTGCAATGCGATGAAGCGAATCTCTTGTTTGATGCTTGTAGTGATGCGGGTTTAGTTTCAGTAGCAAAACAGGAAAAGATACTTGCTTATAAGGCAGGTAAACAAGTGAGTTGTAAGGTGATAATTGATGGTGGAGCACCTTCTACTGAAACGACGCCTCCTGTTAGTGATACTGCGTTGTCTGATTTGCCTGGTGGAACAATTCTTTCTGAAGATGGATAATAGGATTATTGGTATAAATTAGAGTTGTTTTTATGGATAGATTTAATTAGCTTTTTAGATTACATTTAATAACTCTTTTGAATTTGTTTTTATATGAATAGAAAAGGAATGGAAATGGCGATTTCTACAATTATATGGATAATTATAGGGATTGTTGTGCTTATTGGGTTGGTTGTGTTTATTACGAAGGGGTTTGGGTTATTTAAAGAGGGAACTGAGCCTGTTTTGAAGACTTCTAGAAATAATGTTGTTAAACAGGCTTGTGAGATTGCTTGTCGTGGCGAAGATTCTAGAACTTTTTGTTGCGAACCATTTAAGGTCGATGGTAAGAATGTTTATTGTAAGAATAGTTCTCTTAATTTAGATTGTAATTATGATTGTTCTGAAGTTGTTTGTAGTTAGTTGTAAATTATATAAACTAAGTAATTAGCTGATTGGGATGGATGAAGAAGCCAACAAAGACAAGTCATTAATTATATTCCAAGATAAAAAAATTTTTGAGTTTTGTTTAAAATTTTTGAATGCTCAAAGTGTTCTATCAAGATACACTTTGACATAAAAAGATAAGAAGAACTTGGTTTAATGAAGAATGGTGGTTTGTAGCCGTTGACCTAGTTGAAGTGCTTACAGATTCGAGAGATCCTAAAGGATACTTAAAAGATATGAGGAGGCGCGATGAAGGTTTTGCTGAAGGATGGGGGCAAATTGCCACCCCCCTTTCGATTATAATTTTAAAGATTCTATAAACTTCATTACTTCCGTTTTTACCTGTTCATATGGCGGGAGTGTTGTGACTAAGTTCTTTAAATCTAATTCATATTCTTCTTTTGATGGTATTGTGATATTTTTGATGTTACTGTTCTCTTCTTTTAATTTCTGATTTATAAGTTTTTTATCGGCAGTTACTCCTTTGCTGATTAGCATCCAAATATCGTAGAGGTCTCGTGATTGTTTTCTGTTTGCAAGAGTCCTTATTTTTTCAGCTAAAATCTCTTTTTCATCTGTCGCCATTATAACAAACATAGGAACATCAGAGAAAACTTTTTGAATTACTTTTGCGGTTTTATATATTGTTTTTTGTTTATTAAAGTCTATTTTCAGCGTATTTGTAGATGAGGGATTTCCTGAAAATAAAGGGCCTTCAAATCTAATCTCAAATCTAATATTGTCTTTGTGCTCTTTTTCTATTATTTTTTGATGATTAATATTTAGGTGTTCAAATTCTTTTGAACATTTATTTACTATTTCTTTTGTTTCTTTTATGTTTGTTGTTGAGCTAAAGTCAAGGTCTTCTGATGCTCTGTCTAAACCATAACAAATTCTCAAACAGGTCCCTCCTTTAAATGAGAATTTGTCTGAGTATTTTGATATTGCGTTGAGAAAAATATACTGAAGATATTCTTTTTCAGCATAGTATAAACCGATTTTTCTTTTTTCACTTGCTTCAGATAGTTCTTCTCTTGTTATCATGATGTGTTAATGTCAAGTAGCCAGTCTTTATTTAGTTTATTCTTCTTTTTTAATGAGGGGTCAAGTTTTTCATAGCCTTTACCAAGATTTTTCTTTAATTCAGCTGTTTTTTTATAATTATTTGTTTCTAATAGGAAACCAAGTCTTCTTATTACAGCCTTACTATCTATTTTTAGAGCATAATCTATCAATTTTTCTTTATTTAGTTCGTTAAATGCTTCTTTGAGACAAGAGCATATTTCTTTTATTCCTCCAGCGTATTTAGGAAAAAGTATGGAATCTATTATTGCTTTTTCTTTTTCTGCAATTATTATATTTCCAATTTTATTATAACCGAAAAATCTCTTGTTTTTAAGAGTTATATATTTGAACTGTCGGGTTTCTTTTGCATATTTTGTTGATATTATTAAAATTTTCTTAGGAGTCTGATCGCTCCATCCATAATAGTTTAATGCGCTCCATAGAGAGATGTAAGATGGATAGTGAGCAGATGTTCCAACTGTGAATTGGTCTGTGCCTTTAAGGGTAAAGATACTTTTTTCTTTTTTGATTGCTCCTTTTCGTTTAAGGGCTTTGATTATATTATATGCTTTGATTGAATCTAACTTAAAGATTAATTTCAAGTCCTTTATTGTAAAGACTTCTAAGTTTAATTTTTTTAATTCTTCATATACATTGTTTTCTTTTTTGCTTAATTGCATTTTTCTTTGATTTTAGTAGTTTATTTACTAATTTAAAAGAAATTCACTATTTAAGCTTTTTGGTATGTTTTTTATATCTCTTTTCTTTTGTTTCTTTATGTCTGACGATTCGTATGGTTATTTTGGTGGTAAGCGCAAGAGTAAGAATGATAAGAAGAAACAGAGAGGGCATAATAAGTATAAGAGAGGCGGGCAGTTTAGGACAAGGGAAATTAAGAATAATGCTGATGGTTCTGCTTGCTAGTTTTGGTGTTCACTCAAAACTTCTTCTAGGATTTCTAAGGTGTAGCTTAGTATAAGTGGGCCTACTACTATTCCTGCTATTCCCATTATTGGGGTTCCTCCTAATATTCCTAGAAGGACTATTACTGGATGAACTCTTGAATCTTTTCCTGCAATTCTCGTTCTTAATATTACATCTAGATATAATGAGATAAATAGGCCGAATGCTAATATTATTCCTGCTTGGAAATAATTTCCTTGAAGAGCTTTAATGATTAGTGCGGGTATCCAGACTATTCCTGGACCTCCTGGAATGAATGCGAATAGTCCTATTAAAGTTGCTAGGATTAGATAGAAATCTATTCCAGCTAATTTGAAGCCTATTCCTGCAATTATTGATTCTATTATTGCAATTATTAACGTGCCGTGAACTATTTTTTTAGTTGTGGATGCCATGTCAGATACTAATTTGTCTTTGTTACTAAGAGGAATATATTTTTTTATTTTAGTTTTCATTATTGGCCAGTTTAAGAGTAAATAGTAAATAGTGAAACCCATTATGAGTATGGAGACTATAGATGAGGCTACTGAAATTGTTATTTCTGATAGAGTTTTTATACCTACATCTGCAAATTTATTTGTTAAGTCTGTTAAATTGAGTCCGTATTTTTTTATTATTTCTAAAGACTCTATTTTTGTCACTAGTTCAGATATTGCTCCGCTTTGGATTGCTAGAGATATTTGTTGCACTATTTCTTTTATTACTAAGATAATTGGAAGCAATATTATTGCTATGGCTCCAATTAGAGTTATTAATGCTGAAAGTGAGCTTGGAATCTTTTTTTCTAGTTTTTTATGAATTGGGTATAAAATGTATGCGAGAATGAATGCACCTATCAATGCTACGATGTAAGATTTTATTATAAATATAGAGATAGTTACTAATACCAATAAGATAATTATTGGCAAGTAGCGATGTATCTCTTCTTTTCTCATTTTATTATGTGATAACTAATATTAATAAAGCTAATCCTGATGAATTTTTCAGGATTATCTAATAGACATTCCTGAGGATATTGCGACGTGGATGACAGGAATGTCTATAAAGATACTCTTTTTAGTATTGTTATGAGTGAATATTTGTTTATGTATTTTTTGGCTTTCTTTGCCGTGTTTTTTGCAGTTGTTCAAGACTTGAGGACTAGGGAAATTGCTAATTGGGTTACATTTTCTCTTATTGGTTTTGTTCTTGCTTATAGGGCTTTTTATTCGATATATTCTGATGATTTGATGTTTTTTGTTTACGGTTTAATTGGAATTGTTCTATTTACTGGTTTGGGTTATTTGTTTTATTATTCTAAAGTATTTGCTGGGGGAGATGCTAAGCTTCTTTTCGGAATAGGGGGAATATTTCCTTATTACTCGTTTTATGATTATATTTATTATGGATTGGGGTTTGTTTTACTTTTGTTTGCTTTTGGGGTGGTTTACACTTTGATTTACAGTCTTTTCTTGGTTGGGCGGAATTATTCGTCATTTAGGAAGTCATTTTTTGAACATTTTAATAAGATTAAGGTTTATTTTATTTTATCTCTTTTACTTGCTATTTTATTTTATCTGTTTTTTCCTTTTGCCGGATTTTATAGTAGTTTTGCGTTTTCTATTTCTATTTTTTTGATGCCGTTTTTATTTGTTTATGTTAAGGCGGTTGAGAAATCTTGTATGATTAAACTTGTTTCTCCTGGCGAGCTTACTGAAGGAGATTGGATTGAACAGGATGTTGTTGTTAATGGGAAGACAATAAGAAAGAATTTTGCTGGACTGACTTATGAACAGATTTTACTTCTTAGACGTCATGGGAAGAAGGTTTTGATTAAGAATGGGATTCCATTTGCACCTTCGTTTTTATTGGCTTTGCTTTTCTTTTTTTATATGGCTGTGTTTTAAGGTATTCTTTTTGGGAATTTTTTGATTGGCTCTTTTTCTTTTACTGGTTCTTCTTGCTTAATTTCTTGTTTTTTCTCTTTTTTTAACTCTTTTTCTAAACTCTCTAGTTCTTCTTCTGATGGATTTGACCTTTCGCTTTCTAATGAAAGTTCTTTATCATAAATCGGGATTAGGTTTATTATGACTTCTCCGAATTTTAATTCTGGGGCTACTTTTATGTTTTTGGCTTTTAACTTTTCTACGATATTTTTTGATACTTTGTCTATTAATATGGCGATTTCTGTTGGAATTTTATCTATGTTTGTCATCTTTTCTTTTGGAATTATTATTGTATGTCCCTTTGATATGGGTTTTATTTCTAGAACTGCTATTGCACTCGGATTTTCATCTACTTTTTTACTTGGAATGTTGCCTGAAATTATTTCTCTGAATATTTGTTTTTGGGAGCCTTTTTGTTGTTCTAGCATGCTTTCTATTGCTTCGTCGGATAGGTTTTCTATTTGAGCTTCTGCTTCTTTTCTTTCGTTTTCTGGCATTTTACTTATCTGGCTGTGTAATTGCTTTTTTAATTCAGAAATTTGTTCTTTTGTTAATGTCATTTTAGACTATTCTTAATCTTGAATACTCCCTTATATGATTATGTTCTAGCGCTCTTTCTAGCTCGATGTGTCCATTTTCATTAGAATCTTGATATGCTACAAATAACATTCTTTTATTACCTAGATTAGTTAATTCTAAAGGTTTATATTTTCTACCTTTTTCATCTTCAAATATCATTTTAAAGAAGTCTTCTGATGGAGAGAAGAAATCTATTAATTTTTTGTTACTTTTCATTTTATCCGAAGGCTCTTCGGTAGTCTTCTATTGTTACTGAAGATATTTCAGGGACTTCATGAATTAGTTTTTCTATTAGGTCTGTACCTTTTTCTTCTGGAAATGCCATCTTTAGAGTTATTGATTTTAATCCGAAGGCTATTTCTTTTTCTTCGAATGTGATGCTTCTTCCACCTTCACGTTCCATTTTAATTTTTACTTGTTCTTCTATCTGTTTAAGATTAGTGCTTACAGATTCAGGCATTATCTTGATCATTACGATTATTGTGCTTGCCATGGTTTTTTCTGTGAAAGGAGTTTTTTAAAGGTTTGTTTTGAGATTTTTGACTTTTTCAAAAGATATATAAATATCTTTTTCTTTACGTTTGTATGAAAAGAGTTGATTTGGATTCTATTATTTTATTAGTTATTATTCTTGTTGCCGTATTTGGTATTTATTATGATTTTAAGGTTTCTGAACAGGTTGATTTGGCTCCTCAGAAAGTCTGTACTTGTCCTGCAACTGTTGGAGAATATTTTACTTTTACAAGAAATAATGGAGAAAAGGAAAGAGCTTTGGTAACTGGAGTGAGTAATTGTTCAAATACCAATACTAATAAAATATGTTCTAAAGAAACATGTGCTGTTTCTTCTAATGCACCAAGTTCTCCTTGGAATATTCCTTGTGAATAATTTATTCTAAATATTGATTCTTATTCTTGATTAGCGGTATTCTTTTAAACCTGTGTTTTGTTGTGTTCTAATGGATAATTATTCTACTCTTGTTGAGAAAATTGCTCGGTACTCTGGATTGCCTTCTTCTGAAATTGAAGGGAAGGTTGAGGCTAAAAAGTCTAAGTTGTCTGGATTGATTTCACGAGAGGGAGCTGCGCAGATTGTAGCTGCTGAACTTGGAATTAGTTTTGAAAATGAGGTTGTTAAAATTAAGGAGTTGTCTAATGGACTTAGAAGAGCTAATGTTGTTGGGAAGATTACTCGGCTTTATCCTGTGAAGGAGTTTTCTAAGAACGGGCGTAGTGGGAAATTTGCTAGTTTTATGCTTGGAGATGAGACTTCGAATGTTAGAGTTGTTTTATGGGATTCTAATCATGTTGCTCTTGTTGAGAACGGAACTTTGATGCAGGGAAGTGTTATAGAGATTCGCGGTGCGAGTGTTAAAAATGATGAGATGCATTTGTCTGCGTTTTCAGATATAAAAATAAGTGATACTAAGCTTGATTCTGTTAAGGAGGCAGCCGCTTTGGTTTCTGGTAATTTTGGAGAAGCTGTTGAAGGAGCGGCTGTAAAGGTTAGGGCTTTCGTTGTTCAGACTTTTGAACCTAGATTTTTTGATTCTAAAAAGAATGAAGGAGAGAAAGGGGTTTTACTTAATGTGGTTTTAGATGATGGAACTGCTACAATGCGTTCTGTTTTGTTTGGAGAGAATATTAAAAAAATACTTGGCGTTGATGATGCTGGGCTATTTTCTTTAGATGTTCTGAATACTAAGCGTGCCGAACTTATTGGAGAGGAGAAAGTATTTACGGGGAGTTTTAGAATGAATTCATTTAGCAATAGCCTTGAGTTTTCCGTTAGAGGGATTGAGGATTTTGTGGTTGAGAATTTAGTTAAAGAGCTTGAAGCCAAGGTTTAGAATAGGAATACTGATAATATTAATTTATTTAATTTTGGGGTTAGGTTGTGATGGAGTGTGTTTTGTTGTGGGCAAGGTGGTTGTTTTGGTAGCCATAGTAATTTATGATAAATTATCTAGCGTTAGGGATTTGATTTAGCGTAGAGATAGGTTTAAAATTTAGATTTATCTTTGATTTGTATGTTAAATAAGACTCACCTCGCAATAGGAGTTTTTTTTATGTTGTTTTTTTTACCTCGTGTTGTGCATGTTTGGACTTATGTAATTGTATTTATTGTTGCTGCTTTGTTACCTAATATAGATAGATTTGTTTCTTTTAGAGGTATTAAAATTACTGGAACGACTCGTGTGAGGAAGAGGGGGTTATTTCATAGCTTTACTTTTTGTTTTATAATTACATTTTTGCTTGCATGGTTTTTTCCAATTACTGCATTTCCATTCTTTTTAGCTTACGGGACTCATTTAATTGTTGATTCATGGACTGTTGAAGGGATAAAGCCTTTCTGGCCATTGAGATATGTTTCTAAAGGAAGCGTTAGAAGTGGGGGAGCATTCGAGAATATTTTGTTTTACTGTTTTGTAGTTGCTGATGTGGTTATGCTTTGGTTTGTTTTTTGATTGTGTGATTAGATTTATTATATGTTTATTCTTGAGTGCTAAAATCTTTATATACTGCTTAGGGTGATTTGATTTATGGCTAAAGAAAAGGGCGAGAAAGAAGAGGGAAAAGAGGAAGTTGGAGAAGAGCTTAAGGTTACTGATATTCCTGGAATAGGTCCTGGAATTGCTTCTAAACTTGAGGCTGCTGGAGTTTATGATTTGATGGGCATTGCCGTGATGTCTCCGCCTGCACTTTCTGAGCTTGCTGGAATTGGAGAAGCTGTTGCACGTAAGGCTATTCAGGCTGCACGTTCGATGATGAAACTTGGATTCATGGATGGTTCGGAATTTGCTAAAAAAAGGGAATCTATTGGATATATTACTACTGGAAGCAAGAATTTAGATGCTCTTCTTGGGGGACGAGGTGTTGAGATCGGGGCGATGACCGAAGCGTATGGTGCTTTCGGATCGGGCAAATGTGTTAGTAAAGACACAATGATTTCATATTTTAATGATACTAGGATGCATGTTGAAACAATTGAAGAAACTTATAATAAATATAAGATGTTTAATGGTGAACAGCAATTTGAAGAGGGTTTAGTTATTCCTGTTTCTACAGTAAAAGTTTTAGCATGGGCAGATGGGAATTTGAAAGTAGTTGATGCTAGTAATTTATATAGGGAAAAAATTAAGAAAATATTTATTGTTAAAACTAAGAGGGGAAGAGTTTTGAAGATTACTGGAAATCATCAGTTATTAAGCTTTCATAATGGAGTTAACTGGAGGAAGACTCATTTACTTGAAAAAGGAGATTTAATTGCATGCCCTAGAGAAATTAATTTAACTACTGAGGAAGTTTATGATGAAGATGACGCTTATTTTCTTGGGTTATTTGTTGCAGAAGGAACTCATAATCCATTTTCTATTACTATAACTGAAGAAAATATTAAGGATTGGGTTTGTGATTATATCTTTAAGAAATTTGGTTATGTACCTACTGTAAGGAAAAGATTGGTCGAGAATAGGCTTCCTGCGTACATTATTTTATTCAGAAATAATACTCGAGTAATAATGGATGGATTGGATAGGTCTAATTCTTCCACTAAGTTTGTCCCTGAAGGAATATTTCTTTCTAATAAAGGGGTTGTTTCTTCCTTTTTAGGAGGATATTTTGATGGAGATGCAGAAGTTTCAGATTATGATATTTCTGCTACTACTAAAAGTAATAAACTAGCCACTCAATTGACTTATCTTTTATTAAGGTTAGGAATCAGTTCTTCTGTTAGGGATAGAACTGCTGGAATTAAAAATGAGAAATTTAAAGTTGTAAGAATTTGTGGGGAAGATAGGATAAAACTTAGAGATATAAAAATGAAATTGAAAAAATTTGATTGTAATGTCAAAAATAGTGTTTATGGTTATCCTAGAAGGATTGTTTCTTTTATTTCTCAACTTTATAGAGAGAGCCTTGGAGGTAATCGAGGAAGTTTAAGAAAAATGGTTGGAAAAAGAAATAACTCTGAAACTGCTTATAAGAATCTTGTTAATAGTTCAAAAGCAGATGTTATTAATGAAAAAACTTTAATAGGAATAGAAAATATTTTTATGGAACAAAAAGAAGAATTTATTCGTATGATTAATATTTTAGAATATGAAGAATTTTCTATTGAATTATTAAAGAAAATCTATCCTAAATTTCCATTTGCTTTTAATAGCTTATCCAATAACTTGGGTGTAAAGAAAAAGACAATGCAAAATTATTATTCGAGAGATATCCCTCAAAATAAGATTCAACTTTTAAAGAATTTGATTATTAATGAATTGAAGACAAGAATAGATAATATTTGTTTAGCTTTAGAATTAATTTCTGAAATACAACTTTTTAGTTGGGATGTGATTGAATCGATTGATTTTGTTGATTACGATGATTTTGTTTATGATTTTGTTGTTCCAGAAGGACATTCTTTTGTTGGAGGAAATATGCCTACTATGATGCATAATTCACAGCTTGGTTTTGCCCTCGCTGTAAATGCACAATTGCCCGTCGAACAAGGCGGAGTAAATGGAAAAGCTGTTTTTATAGACACTGAAGGAACTTTTTCTCCTCAAAGAATAAAGCAAATTGCAGAAGGATTAGGTGCTTCTGCCGATAAGGTGTTGAAGAATATAATGGTTGCTCGCGCATTTAATGCAGACCATCAGATTTTATTACTTGATAAAGTTGCAGAGCTTATAAAAGATGGAGAGCCGATAAAACTTTTAATTGTTGATTCGTTGACTGCTCATTTTAGAGCTGAGTTTACTGGTCGAGGGCAACTTGCAGATAGACAGCAGAAATTGAATAAATATTTACATACTTTAACTAGACTGGCTGAACAACGTGGTTTTGCAGTTTACGTTACAAATCAGGTAATGGCCAATCCTGCTATGATGTTTGGTGATCCGACGACACATGTCGGAGGACATATTGTTGGACATGCTGCTAAAGTGCGCATATATTTACGACGTGGAAAACAGGGCTCGCGTGTTGCTAAGATGGTTGATTCGCCTGACCTTCCGGATAATGAGGCTGCTTTTTTTGTGACTCAAAATGGTTTGAAAGATGAGCCTGCGAGTGAATAAAATTATATCACAAAAGGAATAAATCTATATTTTACTTTTTTACAGTATTCTACATATTCAGGGTCTTTGAGAAGATGTTTTTCTTCCGTTACTGCTCGGATATAATATATAAAAGACCAGAGGGATGCACTTAATACTGCTGGCCAAGATATTATTGGAATTATAGTAATCCACCAAAAAAGATTTTTAGAAATGTATGCAGGATGTCTTATTATGGAATAAGGACCTCTTGTGACTATTCCTCTGTTTGTGAGGTTGGAGCATTTTGTTCCCAGTGCCAATGTTGCTGATAAATATACAAATAAGAAAAATATTAGTAATAGTCGTATTATGAAAGTTAGGTTTAATGTGGATAGTTCTATGTTGTCGTTTGCATACCAATCCACATAATTGTTGAAAATGCTATTAAATGGGGGATAGCAGATTAATGTGACTATCCACCCAATTATTGTTGGTTCTACAGACTTTATTTTGTTTTTAAGAAATCCTGCTTCAAATGAATATCCGAATGAGAACCATAATGTGTCTATCAAAAAGACCATTCCTACAAGAACTGGAAATAGGATTGTGTTAAATGCATTTATTGAAAGAAGCGAGAGCGGATCTTTGAATATGAATATGTTATTTTTAATGTAATTAAGATTTTCATAGAAGAAATTAAGCATTAATGGAAGGAAGAATATTTTTACGATGAGGAAGAGAATTGCAGTCTTTTCGTGATGCTCCATTCTCAATGGTTTTTTATATGGAGAATTGAAATTTTTTATGTAATGTATTGTGTTCTTTGAAATTCTTGCAAGTGCTCTAAATATTGTTGAGCCTTTAGATTCTTTTATCTTTTCAGAAGGGATTATTATGTAGTAAATAAGACCAAATAAAGTGTAGGAGATTGCCAGGACTAAGAGGGTTTTTATTGTTTGAGAACTTAGAAAGTCTGAGTAGTAAGGAGTATTATTGTAAAATAAGACTGCGAGCCAGATTAATAATAAATTTAATAAATAATGTTCAAATTTCTTTATGAATGATTTTATTTTGTTTATCAAATTATTTGTTTTTTATTTTTAGATAAAATATTAATGATGGTATTAAAAATAATCCTCCTAAAATTATGGTATATTTTGTTGTTATAGTATCTGCTAAAAATCCTGATAATGGATAACTTATTGCGTATGCTAAAGATATTATCATCCCGTTAAAAGAGGTTATTGTTGCCCTCATTCTTGAAGGAATGAATTTTTGGAAGTAGCTATGTCCTATTGGCATAAATAGGCTTATAGATACAAGCATTAGTATTAACAAAATTATTCCTAAATAATAATTATTTACAAAAAATACCAGAAAATCTAGAATCATGCTACAAATTAATAGAAATATTAAATAGTTTCTTTCATTTTTGAACGTGTTTAACAGTTTATTTGCAAAAAGAGTAGCGATTGCTGAAACTAAGGTAATTATTGAAAATAGAAATCCAAATGAAGCTATTGGAAAACCTAAACTGTTTAGGAATGGTTGCCAGACTAAATCTCCTCCAAATGAGTCTCTAAACATTATGAAGAATGTTGCCATTAAGATTAGCATAATTGTGTAATGATTTAATGCAAATTTTATTGATTTTTTAGATTGAATAAAAAGTTGTTTGAATGTTTTTTTCTTTTCTTTAGTTAATTTGTGTTCTTTAACGAACAATAGCATGAATCCTGAAATTAAGAATGATATGCTTGCAAAAACCCATATTATACTTAAATCAAATTTACCTACTAAGAAATAACCTAAAATTCCTGAAATGACTAAAGAAAATCCTATTATGCTTTGTTGTTTGATATAAAAATGATTGATTAATTTCTCTTTTTTATTAAATTTTAAGTTATCTATGACCCATGATTCTTTTGCTCCCGAACTAAATGTGTTTGCAATGCCCCAAATTGCAAATATCAATACTGCAATGCCCCAAATTGCAAATATCAATACTAATATGTAAAAATTTGTAACAAATGCAAGAAATATTAATGTTATTGCCGTTAAAAAATAGCTAAATAAGACTGAAGCTTTCCTGCCGTAAATATCTGCAAAAGCGCCTGTTGGTATTTCAAAAAGAAAAGAAGTTATTGACAAGACTGAAAACAAAATTCCTATCTGAAAAAGATTTAGGTTTTGATTGAATTGCAATATCCAGAATGCTGGGGCAAAAAAGAGTAATGATGAGATGAATTTTTCTAAGTAAAATATTCCTAGGTGTTTGAGTTCCCCATTTTTAAAGAAAGTCATATTATTGTTATATGACTTATATTGTTAAATGTTTCATTTTTAATTTTGAATAGGTTTTTATATTGTGAATAATTATATTACTTATGGTTCGTGATGAGCATCCTTTGACTTTCAGACATTATTTCTGGGCTGTTTTACGTGTTTTGATGGGGTTGATATTTTTATGGGCATTTTTTGATA
>JAGVXB010000025.1 GCA_018303995.1 Candidatus Pacearchaeota archaeon | reverse complement strand
TCTACAGGAACTGCAAATCTTACTGTTGAATCTGCGATTACAATAAATTTTACTACAAATCAAATTAATTGGGGGTCTGGAAGAGTGAATGCTGGAAGCCCTTCTGCTACTTTGAATACTGAGGAAACTGGCAATGTAACTAATGGGAATTGGACATTGCAAAACGCCGGAGGTTTGCGCATTCAGAATATAGGAAATGTTAATGTTACATTGAATTTAAGTGGAACAAAAACTGCTGCGCAGATGATTGGAGGAACGAGCCCCGGATATAATTGGCAGTTTTCCGAGGTAGAGTCTGGTAGCTGTCTAAATGCTTCTGGATCCATTCAGACTTTTAGCAGTTATTATAATGTGGATACTACTACTACCCTAATATGTGGGCGTTTTAGATATGTTGATAGTAATGATAGCTTAAGAATAGACTTTCAGTTGACCGTTCCTTCGGATTCAATAACTGGTGCTCTTGGAGATGTAATTACTGCTACTGCTTTTGCAACTTCTTAGATTTTATTATTAAATTTTTATAACCTAATTATTTATAAACTATTGATTTGTATTTGTAATGAGGTTTAAGATGAACGTTTTTAATACGATTGGCTTGAGAGGAAATACTAAGCCTGGGGCTAGCGAATCTAATGTTTATTTTTTTGTTGAAGAAAATTTAAAAAACTATTTAGGAGAATATAATGAGGGTTGATTCTAAATCAATTGGTTTTTTGACGCTTTTTTTATTTATTGCTTCTTTGTTTTCAATAGGTGTCTTTTATTTGTCTGCTAAAAGTCTACAGGAACTGCAAATCTTACTGTTGAATCTGCGATTACAATAAATTTTACTACAAATCAAATTAATTGGGGGTCTGGAAGAGTGAATGCTGGAAGCGCTTCTGCTGGTTTGAATACATTTGAACTTGCTAATGTAACTAATGGGAATTGGACATTGCAGACTGCTGGAGGTTTACGTATTCAAAATCTTGGAAATATTAATGTTACATTAAACTTAACTGGAACGAAAACTGCGGCGACGATGATTGGGGGGACTAATCCTAGTTATTTATGGAATATTTCTAATGTAGAACCTAGTAGTTGCCTTAACTCTACTGGTGGAACAGGCGCATTAGACCTAAATACTTTTCATGCCGTTAATATAACTTCAGCTACTTCTTTTGTTTGTGGACGTTTCCAGTTTGTAGATTCAGCAGATACTATTCGTATAGATTTTAATTTGACTATTCCTTCAGATTCAATTACTGGTGCTCTTGGAGATGTGATTACAGCTACTGCATTTGCTGCTTGATTTGGTTTTACTAAAATGGTTCTAAGATAGTTTTTAATATAGTATTTACTTGTTTTATTTATGATAATAAAAGGCAATGGATTTATTTTAAGGCATGTCATTTTGAAAGATGCTGAAGCAATCTTTAAGTGTCTTCAAGATAAAGAAACTAAAAAGAATTTTATGTCTACTCCTAAAAATATTGAAGAAGTGAGACGAGATATTAAGTCACAAATTAAACAATATAATGTCGATAAAACAAAAAGAAAGTCAGATAGTTTTGTTATAGATATTAATGGAGAAATTGCTGGAGAAATTGGAATTCATGATATTGTATGGGGGCATAAGGCAATTAGTAGTTCATGGGTGGCTAAATCTTTCAGAGGCAAGGGATTGGGAACTGCAGTCCATAAATTATTTGTGAGATATGCTTTCAAAAATTATAAACTTAAAAGATTGCAGGGAAATGTTAGAACTTTTAATAAGGCTTCTGCAAGGATGCTTGAAAAGTCAGGTTATAAATTAGAAGGAATATTAAGAAAAAATAAGTTGAAAAATGGAAAGTTTAGGGATGATATGGTTTTGGCTATTGTTCGCTAATTGTGCATACTTATAAATGTCTTTTACATTTTAATTTTATGATTATCGGAATAGAGACTACGGCGCATACGTTTGGCGTAGGTGTCGTTCATAATGGAAAGATATTTGCGAATGTGAAAGATATGTATAAACCTCTGTCTGGAGGAATAATTCCTAATAAAAGTGCTGAGCATCATAAACTCGTAGCAGATAATGTTTGGAATGATGCTCTTTCTAAGGCTGGTTGTTCGGATTCTGATATTACTGCTATTGCTGTTTCTAATGCTCCTGGGCTTGCTCCTTGTTTACATGCCGGATTAAATTTTGCTAAGCTGAAAGCTAAATTGCTTGGTGTTCCGCTTGTGCCTGTGAATCATTGTATTGCACACCTTGAGATAGGACAGAGCGTTGGGGCTTCAGATCCTGTTTTACTTTATGCTTCTGGGGCTAATACTCAAATTATTGCTTACACTGCTGCGAGCAAGTCGCATCGGATGCCATCAAGTTTAAAGAATCGAGAAAAACTTGCTGGTGCATCTTCTAAGTATCGCGTTTTTGGAGAGACTCTTGATTTAGGTGTTGGAAACTTTATTGATACTTTTGGCCGTCATGTTGGAATTCCTTTTCCTGCTGGACCTGCTCTCGAGGGGAAAGCTAAAAATGGAAAATATATTGAACTGCCTTATTCAATAAAAGGAATGGATGTTTCTTTTTCTGGAATGCAGACTAAGATGAAACAACTTTTTGATAAAGGCGTTTCAGTTGAGGATTTGGCTTTTTCGATGCAAGAGACTGCTTTTGCGATGTTAGTTGAGGCTTCTGAGAGGGCGCTTGCTCATACTGGAAAAACGGAGCTTGTTCTTGGTGGCGGAGTTGCTTGTAATTCTCGACTGCAAGAAATGTGTCGACTAATGTGCGAATCGCGAGGCGTTAAAATGTTTTGTCCTGCTAAGGAATTTCTAGTAGATAACGGCGCGATGATAGCTTATACAGGAGAATTATTATTTAATTCTGGAATTAAAAAGAAACCTGAAGATGTTGAAATTAATGCTCGCGAGCGGACGGACATGGTTGACGTTAGCTGGAAATAGGTTTTGCGAAAAGTATATAAACTATTTTTTATATTGGGATTAACGTATGAAGAGTGTGATGACTTCTCGTTTATGTGCTTTTTCTTTAATATTTTTAATGTTCTTTAGTATGTTTTCCATTGGAGTTTATGCACAGGATTCTGAAACTCGAGCGGTTTCTGATGAAAATGTAGTGGTTTTTGACCTCAATATTGCTGGCGTGACTCCTGATAGTTTTTGGTATATTTTTGATTTTACGCATACGCCTGAAGAAGCCATTCATGAGATGGGCTTGATGGTTGAGGCAGAGGATTATGAATCTTATTTAGGAGCTTTAGAAAATTTTAATGAAGCTGTTAGTGAAGAGATTAATGCTGTTGAATCAGTTTCTTTAAGAGGGGTTACTTTGGAAAGCTTGGAAAGTGGCGGGCATGATGGTGCACAGACTCTTGAAAATATTCAAGTTAAGGTTTTAGAATATGAAGAATATCTTAATGCCATTGAGGAAGATTTAGACGAACAAGTTAATGATGGAGCGATAACTGAAACGCAGGCTGAAAGTCTTGTGGATGAATTGGATAAAAGTGTTAATGAAATTGGATCAGTGGTAGAAGAAGGAACACAAGAACTAATTAATGTGGTTGCAGATAATAGTGGTGTCAGTAAAGCCGAAGTTGAATTGGTTTATGAGGATAATTTTCAGGACCAGTATGGCGGGAGGTTTAGTGAAATATCTTCTATTCAAGATATTTTAGAATTGGAAGCTAAGATTGTTGAGCTTAAAGAAGAGGCAAGTAGGTTGAGAGAAGAAGGAAACTTGGAGCAAGCCACTGCTGTTGACAGACTTTTGACTTTGGCTGAATCACACGGTGAGAATTGTTTAAATTCTGAAAAGGGTAATTTAGAGGTAGAAGCAGTTAATCACATTAATGCTGCCGAGCGCCTTATTGATAATGTTGAGAGATTTTTAGATGGGGAATATGGTTCAGTAAATGACGATGAGACCTACAAGCTTGTGCCTGCGTCGCCATATGAAGAAGAAGATGTTAGAAGACAAATTGAAGATGATGGGGATGATGCTATTAAATTTACTGAAGATTATGAAACACTTAAAGAAAAATATGCTGACTCTCCTGAAGAATTAGCTTATATTGAGCAAGAAAAAGAGAGGGCTGGGAAAGTTCAGGAGCTTACAATAAAACTTTCGGATGAAGGTGTTTTAGATAAATGGTTTCAGGAGCTTAGGGCAGAGGGATTAAGTGAGGGAGAAGTAATTGCGCAGGTTCATGAAAAATTTGTTGATGAATATGAGGTAGCTAATGGACATTATGACGTTCCTGGATTGTACGTTTTGCCTGGTGATGATGGAAGGCCTGACGCCGATGAAGAAATTGTTGCAATTGAAGGAGGACAGAATCTAGAAGTAATTGAAATTGGAAGAATTGAAATTATTGAGACTATTGATTCTGAAACAGGGGAAGTAAAAAAGGAGATAGTTGGATGGTGGGATAGTGATGGTGATGGGAAAGGCGAGTTTGTTGATGATGTTAAGGAAGGAGGGGGTTTTGCTTTGGGAGTGCCTTATGAATTTCCTTCTGGAGAAACAGTTACATACGGGACCATTGGTTATACTATAACGACAGAAGCAGGAGTGACAAGTAATGTTAATTATCCTGAAGGATATACTCCTTCTTTAGGATATAATTATGGTGATGAAGCATTCACTCTAAGAACTGAAGAAGGCGATAAAGTTACTTATTCTGCTACAGGTTACAAAATAGAGGATGCAGAGACAGGCGAGACTTTAGTTGAGGAGGCTTATTTACAAGAAGCAGTAGTTTTTGCTGATGGGAGCAGTTTAGATAATGAACCTACTGGTTATGTGTTTAATGATGATGATGGAGAGGCATATGTTTATAGTTATAATCCTGAAACAGAATCTTTCACAGATGCTACATCTGGTAAAGTTTTTGTGTCTCCTACAATGGCTTCCCATACGGTTTCGACTGTTTATGACTCTGCGACTGGGGTGTACAGATATAATTATGGTGGGAGTGTTTGGGCTACCCCTGGTGATGGGATGTGGACATCTCCAACTGGTCAGGTTGTTGGTTTGTCTGTTGTACCTGCTCCCGTGGGCTATGAAGATGAAGGAAGATGGACAACCAAAAGCGGAAAAGACTGGGTTTTTGATTCTACAGCAAGGACTTGGATAGAGACAACAGCAAATAGTAAATATGTTGTGGCTCCAAATAATCTAGATCGTTTTGATGAGGAAAGTGGGGGATATGTTGATGCAAAAGGGAGGTGGTATGATTCTTCAGGACAGGGTTCAGGAGACTATGTGCGTCCTTGGAATTATGATTCTACAAGAAAGCAATGGGTTTCGAGTGATACTGGAGATATATATGATCCTTCTACTGGAAATATAATTAGGCCTGATGGGACGATTGAAGGTCCGGAAAATAGACCTGCTGGCGAAGGAAGTGAAGGTATCTCTTGTTATGGTTGTTATTACCAAGGCGGAGGAGGAACTTCTGGGACATCAGAAACAAGAACTTATACTTATGATTATGGAGGACATTATGAACGTAGAGTTGACGGAAGTTATGGTTATATAAGGCCTGATGGAGAATATCAGGGGCGTACGTCTGCAACAGATGCACAGGGGAATGTTTGGACTCGCAATAGCGATGGAAGTTGGATATCATCAAGCGGGGAGAGTTATATTCCTGGAAGTGAAGATTATTATTCAGGACCTTATTCTGGAGAGTCTAATTATGATTATGGTGAAGGAGGCTATACTGGTGGTGGAGGATGGACTGCTCCTACTTACGATGCTTCAGGGAATATTGTGTCTCAGGGAACTTATGTAGGTGGGGCGTATGGAGGATGGACTGCTGATGGAACTTATACTGGTGGAAATACTTATACTCAAAATCCCGATGGGACTTGGTCATCTACTGATGGGGGCACAACTTATAGTGACTCAACATATTCTGGAACTACAAGTACAAGCGAAACTGGAGATTCAGGGACTACATCGACGAGTTCTGAGACTACATCGTCTAGTGGAGGAGATTCTGGAAGTACAAGTAGTGGTTCTACAAGTGGGGGAGATGGCGGAGGAAGTTCTAGTGGTTCTACAAGTGGTGGAGGAGTGACTGGTGGAGCGATTGCTGATGAAGGTGCTTCTTTGAAAAGTGGAAATTGGTTCGTTAGATTTTTCAAATGGGTTTTTGGAAAATAATTTTTTATGTCAAAGTTTTTTTGATGTCAAAGTGTTTGAAAACCACACCCTTTAGGGTGTGAACACTTTGAACATCCAAAAGTCTAAACAAACCCCACACTTTAGTGTGGGGTGAACTCAAAGACTTTTTGATTTTGGGAAGATTTATATATAATAAAAACAAAGAGAGGGTATAGTATAAAGAGGACTATTAATGATTGAAAAGAGAGGTTATACTGTTGCGTTTTTGTTTCTTTTAGTGTTTATCGTCTTAACTTACTTAGTTTCTGCGAATACATATCTTTCAGATGTTTATTTTACAGTCTCTGATACTGTTTTTAAGGAAAATGAAAGCGCGGAGCTTAAGGGATATGTTTATCAGGCAAATTATACTGATAACGGAACATTAGTTTCAAGTTCTGCAGTATTACAGAATGCGATGGTTAATTTAACAATAAAAAATTCTTCTACTGTTATTTCGAATTATACATTTATAACAACTTCTGCAGGGGCGTTTTTTTCAGCAAGCAATCACAATAGAACTGCAATGAATGTGAGTGTGCCTTCGCAAGCAGGAACTTATAAAATTAGGGTAGAACATAAAGATGTGAATAATAATTTGTCATTTTCAGAAGTTGAAATAATTGTTGTTAATCAGACACTTGATTCACTTAGTGTTAGCTCTGACAAGGCGGTTTATAATCCTTCGGAATCAATGATTATAGAAGTAGAGGCAATAAGATTAGTAGGAGATAAAGAAATTTTTGTTGCAAATGTTTCTATCAACGGAAGTTTAAGAAATTCAACTAAATCAGTAATTCAGAGTTTTGCTTGTACTACTGGAAACAATGGAAAATGCACATCAAGTGTAACTGCTCCATCAAGTTATGGAGACTATTTTATAGAATTAAATGGTTTTAAGGCATTTAGTTCATTTTCTGTTGTACCTTTTTCATATAACGCTTATATGGAAGATGATTTAAACGGATTGAAAAACATATTTGCAGTGGGTGAGAAAGCGAAAGTCGAGGTAAAGATAAATAACGCCTCGTCTTCTGACAGCTATACATTTTCAGGATACATTGCAGATTCTGGTGGCAGTTCAGTCAAATCAATAGATTCTACAACTTTGAACAGCGCTAACTCGTTCACTAATGGCTTTCAGTTTAATGTAGATGCAGTTACTTTTGGTTATGGAACTTACTCCGCCCATATAACTGTGTCAAAATCAGGAGATGGAAGTATAAGTTCTGTAGTTTCATTTCAAGTGCAGGATTGGGCGTTGTCTGTTGATAAGAAATCTGCTTCATCCGGATTCGAATACGAGTTTTCTGCGTTTCCGAATAAGACTTTAAGATTTGAGGCTTTACCAACTTACAGGGCTAATGGCTCTGTTATTCAGAATATAACCTCAATATCTTTTAATATTAGTTTAGAAGATAGTCTTGGCAATGCGTTCTCTTCTACAAATGCAGCCTGGAATGCAAGTTGTGGGAAATCTGGATGTTATGAATTTTCAGTTGTTTCTCCATTAAATGCAGGAAAATATATTTTAGAGACTATTCTGTCACATTTGGGAGATACTCAAACTGACACAAGGGTAATTAATGTGATTTCTGGAGTAATGTCTGCGCAATCAACTGACAAGGATGGAAGTATAAAAGAGCTTTTTGGCACAAATGAATATGTTTATTTAACAGTTAGTGCTTACAATCAAACATCGAGTTTATTTAATCTGACTGATGCTGAAGTGTTTCTTGTTACATATATGAATGGAACTGAATATTCTTACACGCAAGTTAATTATTCACTAGTGAACTCGTCAAACAGTGTTAATGAATGGGGGTGGAACGCCACACAGCAGAAAATAAAACTTGATGTGCCAAAAGCGGGAGGACTTTATGATGTTTTTGTATTTGGTAATAATAGGACGTTGGGGGCAAATGCAAAGTTTATAGTCAATCCTTATGATTCTTGCGTGGTTTCAAAAAATTCTCCATCTACTTCAGGATCTGGGTCTAGTTTTTATTATTCTTCTCAATTTAAGACGACAGATACTGTATACTTTGAAATACAATTGACGCAGGCAAATAATCCTTCTGGGAGGGCGAGTGCTTCAAATGGTACTGGAAACAGCAGTTCTTATGGAATGTATGGTGGTGGATGCAATGCAAATACTGCAACAAAACAAGTTATAAGTAATGCAACAATTACCGTCTTAAATGTTAAAAATCTTGAGTCTGGTTCTGCGCAAACGGTTAATTTAACTGCTTCGACATGTCAGTCAACAGATACATCTGGGAGATATTCATGCACTGTTCAGCCAGATTCAAAATGGGATGGTGGAATGAGCATAGCTAAATTTTATGTTGTTGGACCTGATGGTAGCAGTTCTGTTTTTTATGGAAACTTTGAAGCGAGAGCATTTTATCTTTATGGTTGGAGTAGTAATTGGCAAAATAATCCTTCAAATAATATCTCTTTAAATTTATGGATGTATGAAGTTGGAGGTAGTAGCAGTTTTGGAGGTTATCAGACTGGAAAAGGCGGAACTGTGACCGTTAAGAAAGTTGAATATCAGGGAAGAGATGGGGAGTGGGTATGGCCTCCTGTTGATTCTGGATATAATGTCACAAATTTAAGTTCTGTTTCTGTTACATCAAGTAATTGGAATACTAATACTCTTACTCTTCCTGTATCTCTTGCTCCTGGAGGTTCTTGGAAGACTGGATATTACAGAGTCGCGTTGCAAGGAACGACGACTTCTGGAGATACAGACTATGGTTATGCGTGGTTTGCAGTGAAACTATGGGATGTATATGGACAGCCAATAGAATGTACTTCAACAACATGCAATTATAAGAGTTATTTCAATTCAAAAGAAAATGTAACTTTGTATGTAATAATAAATAAAGCTGGAGACAATTGGTGGGGTTCTAATACTGGGGGAGGAAATATTTATGGGAATGTATCTGTCGCAATAAAGAAAATACAGGATTGTAGGACATGGCCATGTAAGGAACTGAATTCAACTGAATACACTGCAAGCAGAATTAATGTGAATTCTTCAAGTCCTGCTTATTGGTATGCGTCGACTAATCAGAGCAATTATATGATTCAGATAAATAAGACTTCTGGGAGCTGGGGAACAGGATATTATTCAGTTGTTCTTGATGTGAATAGCACAGATACGGGATATGCGTGGTTTAATACAATTGCATTTTATGTTGAGGCTCAGCCGACAAATTCATCAGGAACAGGCTCAACTTATAACATAAGAGGGAATCAACCTGTTTATTTCAATGTTACGACGACAAAAAGTTATAAATGGAGTTATTCAGGCGGAGCAAGGTATAATATTTCCGATTATATAAATACGACAGTCAGCGCAGGTGTTTTAAGGACATGGGATTCGCAGACTTATGCGTCAAAGGAATTGAATTATCCTACTAACTTTAATATAACTCCTTTGAACATTAATGGGAATGGGCTGATAAATGTTACATTTAATGGAAGCGCGTGGCCTACAGGATATTATTGGGGAGAGCTTACTCTCAATAATTCTGAAGGAGAAAGTTCAACAGGGTGGCTTTGGTTTAATGTTCAGCCTTTTAGAGTCTCGACGTCGTCAAATAGTTATAATGTTGATTCAGAGCAGTGTGTTAATATATCTCTTTCTGTTTATGATTCAGACTGGAGTTCTAACACTCCGTTGAGCGGGAATTATTCAATTAATAAAATATATGAAGATGTGTGGAGCGGTTCAAGTTCTACGCAGACACAGTATTCTAACTTTACAGTTAATTCTGGAACTAATAACACATCATTTAATGCGACGGCAAATGTGAGTGTGTGTCCTAATAATAATTTATGGAGTGGTGGAAGTTGGGGAGGGTATCACTATCTTAATATAGTTGTTAAAGATAATGTTTTTAATGATAGTCAGAGCGGATGGGTATCGTTTAGAACTGTTCCATTTACGATTTCATGGAGTGGAAGTAGTTCTTATAGGTCTTCAAGCGAGAATGTCGTAGCAAATGTGGCTTTGACAAAACCAAATGGAGGAAATGCGACAGGAAATCTGACAAAAGTATATCAATGGAGATATGATAATTATCAAAGCACTAAAGAAGAATATAGATTCACTGTAAATTCGTCTGGGGTTTATTGCGATTCTGCCGTTTCAGGACAATGTAGAATTAATGCAACAGGAAATATTACAATTTATGCTCCTTCTGGAGGATGGAGAATAGGATGGAATTATATTCAAGGAGAATGGACTAAAGACACAGATTCTTCTGTGACTGTTCAGGATTGGAGTGGAGTGAGCTTTGAAGGCAAGGCAGCATACAATGGATACTTTTCAAATCAAGAATCTTCTGGAAACTGGAAGTATTATTTTGCTCCAAATGAGAATATTACTATTCGGTTGTATGTAAAAAATCAAAGTGACAGTTTAGTTTCTGCATCTATATCAAGCGTTCAATATTCAGCAACTCAAAACTGTTGGACAGAATCATGCAGGACGTATACAACGCCGAGTTATACTACTACAGAATTATCTACAGGGACTTATCAAATAAACATTAGCAACACTGCGAATTGGACAAGAGGAGATTATGCAATAAAAGCAGTTGTTGGAGGAGCCACAATCACTGGAGGGAATGTTCGAGTTAAGGAATTTACTTCTCCAAATATTACTTCTATAAGTATAACAAATAATGAGACTTATAATATAAGCTTGCCTTTGACTGCAGTAACTGCAAAATCGTCAACTTGTACTTTATATTTGGTAAATTATGATAATTTTGTTAGCTGGGGATATTGCAGTGGTTGGAACTCTACATCGTCAAATGGGACGGCTCCTACTGCACAAACCATAGGAGCATGTAATACTACTAAGTATAATTATAATGGTTCTATTTATAGAAATGAATATATATCTAATAATTATCATTCTTACAATGATGGAAGCAATTGGTCTTCATGTTCTACATCTGGAAGTTATCAATCTTGTTCAGGACAGGACTCATCAAGAACAACAACTTATTTATCAACTGGAGGGACATCGCATACATATACTTTGAATCTGACTGGTCTGCCTACGCAACATTATGGGGTTCAAGTATGGTGTTATGATGATGATTATAATTATGCTAATATCATTTCAACATTTAAAATAAATAATAGTTTATGATGGAAAAAACACAAATCAAAATAGGGATTGTATTTTTACTAGCTCTGGCTTTGCATGCAGGTTTTGCAATGGCCGCGGCGAGTTTTCAAGTGACTAGTTTCTCATGCTCTCCTTCGGAAGTTGTGATAAATAATTTGTTTTCGTGTACTGCGACAATTCAGAATACTGGAGATGCTGCAGGAACATTGAGCACAGCAACGTTATATCCTGATTCTGGCAATTGGCTCGAGGATTCTAATTATCCGCAGTCTTATGGGCAGTCTGTTAATCCTGGAAATAGTGTGCAAGTTACATTTTCAGGATTAAGAGCAACTGAGTCAGGAGACAATGGATTTTCAAAAATTATGTTAGATTCTGTGACGGACACTTATGTCGCAGACAACAACAAAAAAGTTAATGTGATTAATGTTGCTGTTACTATAAGTAATTCTGCTTCCTCGGCTGCAATGGGGGGGACAGTAACTACGACGGCAGAAGTTACGGCAGGAGGCAATATCGATGTTTCTCTTTCGTTTACTTCAAATTCTGGCGGGTGTAGTATAGGAAGCCAGACAAATCCTCGTTCTATTTCAGGAATGACTGATGGGAGCAAGCAATCAAGAACGTGGACAATAACTCAAGGCACTACAGGAAGTTGCAGTTTTACAATATCTGCAGCTGCGACTGGCTCTGGTGGAGTTGCTTCAAAAATAGATTCTACTACAGACACAATAACTTGCACTGATTGTCCTGTTTCGAGCAGTAGTTCTTCATCTTCTAGCAGTGGCGGAGGAGCCGGTGGAGCAGGAGGAGGGGCAGCAGGCGCAGGAGTTAGAACTTATGTGGTAGGGGAGCTTGTTAATAGTCAAATGGTTATTCTTTTAAGTGGAGAAAAAATAAGTCTTAACTTATCTAGGAATAATTATTTATTAACATTGATAAGTCGCACAAATACTTCTGTTTTGTTAGGAGTCGATGGTGATGGACAGAGATTTACTATTAATCTTGATGGAGAGGTTGAGATTGATCTTAATAGTGATACTGAAAAAGATCTTTCGGTGAAATTGAATAGTATAGACACAATAACTGGAGAAGTTAGCCTTGTTTTAGCGAGAATGTCTGGGGCAAATAATATAATTGGCTTAAGTCCTGAAGATGATTCTGGTGAAGTACCTGCATCACAAATTGATAAGGAGATTATGAAAAGTAAAATAGCCTATATATTGTTGGCTGTATTCGGAGCGATTGCGATAGTTTCTGCAGTTATTTATGTTATAGAAAGAAATAAAAGAAAGAGGAGGTGGGGTGAAAGATGATTGAAAAGAATCAAAAAAACCTTGAGATTGGTTTTTTGGATGCTCGAAGTGGTTCTCAAACACTTCGACATGAGAAGATAGCTTTGGCAGTATTTGCTGTTTCTTTTTTAGCAGTAATTATATTGTTACTTACATTTGCTTTCTCAGGGATAACGGGAAAAGTTGTTGAGGATACTTCTTCTGTAGGCACAGGTGAATTAAATACTGCGTCTGAAGAAATCAGTTGCAGTGATTTGGAATGTGAGTTTGGATGCGAGGATGGGGTGTGTGTAAATCTTGTGACAGAATATACTTACAGAGGAAGGGGAGATGATACAAGGTCTGAGATAGTTACTTTAGAGACGACTCCACTTTACGAACCTCCAGTTCAGACGCATGAACTTGGAAGTATAGATATAGAAGAGATAATAGATGTTCTGAAAGATGAGAAAACTTTCTTTAGTGTTTCTGGAAATGAATATTATATGATATTGAAAGAGTCAACTCCGATTCAGGCAGTATTTGAGGTTAGCGGGGTTTCACAGCCGGTTACAATAACTGTGGCAGAAACAAAGGGCATAGACTTAACAGGTGATGGCAATAGTGATATTTCAGTAAAAATAAGGTCGATTAATATTATTAGTAATAAAGTGAAATTGAGTATAACGTAAATTGTAAACTCTTAATAGTAATGTTTATAAAGCTGTTTTTTTAAGTGTTTATGCCGATGACTTTTGAGGCTTGCTTCTTTAGTTATTGGTTAATTGAAAAATGGATTACTATATGTTAATTGAGAAGGCAAGAAAGACTGGAAAAGTCGACAAGGGAACTAACGAAGTTACCAAGGCTATTGAACGCGGTGTCGCAAAAGCTGTTTTTTATGCTGCTGATGTGAGCCCTAAAGAAATTATTGCCCATTTGGCTATTATTTCTAAAGAGAAAAATATTCCTTGCATTGAAGTTGATTCTAAACAGAAACTTGGAGTCGCAGTAGGAATTCCAGTTTCTACAAGTGCCGTTGCTATAATTGAAGTTGGTGAAGCAGATAAAGAAGTACAGTCACTACATAAACATCGAGGAAATTAAACATGGGTGGGAATAAACCTAGGCCTGTTAAAGATAATGTTCCGACGACAAATGCGTCTCCCACGAGACTTTCTAATGAACCTCCTGTAAAAGCGGTTGTTGAGAGTTTGATTTTACGCACTGGCGCTCGTGGTGAGATTACTCAAGTAGAATGTAAGATTCTTGAGGGTAGAAATTCTGGGAAGGAAATGCGTAGAAATGTTAAGGGACCAGTTCGTGTTGGGGATTTAATTACTTTGAGAGAAACAGAAATTGAAGCTCGTCGTGCTCGTGGTGCTACAAAAGGAGCGCATTCCTAAAATGAAAATTTCACTAATTAATAAGAAATTTTCAGATACAGAAACTTGTCTGATGAAAGTTTCTGTCTGTTTAATTTCTAACTGCTCATCTTCATTCGCATTAGGGGGAAGAAATTAAACATGATTGCAAAATGTACTTTTTGTGGTAAGGAACAAGAAGACTTCATGGGAGTTTATTTGCTTAAGAATGATGGAAGTACAAATTATTATTGCGGTTCTAAGTGTCATAAAAGTCATTTGAAACTTAAGAGAGATAGAAAACGCGTTTCGTGGACTGAGGCTTATAGAAATATGCATAAAGTAAAAATTAAGGTAAAGACTCAAGAGAAAAAGTAAGATTTTTTTGTTTTATTATACAATCGCTTCAAGATTTGATCTACTAAGAGACTTTCTTATTTTATTGCATATCATGAATGTTGCTACGACTCCATTAGTAATTAATGGCAAATAATCTTCTAGGGTTTTAGGCCCATCTTTCATTAAGTTATATGCAAATCCACCTACCGTTCCCATATATTGGTCTAAAGCAGCTCCATAAAATAATAAATTACAAAAATCTCTAATTTCTCCACCTCTTACTTTATTTATTAAATGGGGCACGGCTGTAGGATAAACCCAAGCAGATAGGTAACCTGATAATAAACCAAATGGGACTGCTATTACAGAAAGTGTTAGATCGGTTGAAATAGAGTTTTCTGGACATCCTTGCTTCATTTTTTTATTAGTTATTATTTGTTTTTAACTTTTATTGTGGTATGGTTTACCGACGGCAAAATACTATTTTTGTGTATAAAGGTTTATAAAGGGCTTTTACTTTTTTGAACTGATATGGGTGAAAAAGGTTACACTGGCGAGAATATCAAAGTTCTTGAAGGGCTTGAAGGCATTGATTCTATTAGAAAGAAGTTTGATTTAGTTGAACTTCGTAAAACTATAAAAAAACAAGGCGATCTCTATAAAGTTTCTTGCGAATTTTCTTTGAAATATTCAAGTTTAAAACATGCTTTTGAAGAAGAAAGAATATCTAAATTCTTTCCTAATTTGCATAAAAGTAAAGCAAATGCTCTTTCACGTTTGAAAACTGATAGAGAGCTAATTAAGTTTGCTGAGGTTAATGATATTAATGCTTTGAGCGCAAGGAATTTGTATAAAGCAGTTAAAAAATGGAATATCGATTTAGAAATCAATCCTTTAATTTTATTGACTCAAGAAGAACATGATTTGATTATTGGTAGTTTGTTAGGAGATGCAAGTGTAAGGCAAAGAAATAAAAATTGTTGCTTTAGATTTAGTCATTCTACTAAACAAAGAGAATATGCTCAATGGAAGCATGATTTATTAACAAATTTTAAGATTAATGAATTTAGGGAAGTCAAAAGAAAGATTAAAGACCGAGTTATTGAAGCTATAGACTTTACAACTAATACACACCCTGCCTTTAATTATTATAGAAAATTATATTACAGTTCTGGAAAAAAAGTTATAACTCAAGAAATTCTTAATCAGTTAAATGCATTTTCTTTAACTATCTGGGTTTGTGATGATGGTAGTTATAGTGTAACTCAAGATTATATTATTCTTTGTACAAATGCTTATTCTATTGAAGAACATAATTTAATGAAGAAATTTTTTAATGAAAAATTTGGATTAGATCCCACAATAGGATTCAGGGATGGCAAATATTATTATTTGAGATTTAAAAAAGAGGATACTAACAAGTTGATTGAGATTATTAGGCCCTATTTGCCTTTGTGTATGATATATAAGATAGGAGGGCAAAATGGCATCTGAAAAAGAGGTAAAGAGTTATGGTGCTGAAAATATTAAGGTCTTAGAGGGATTAGATGGAGTTCGTGCTAGGCCGAGTATGTATATAGGAAGCACGAGCAAGTATGGTTTACATAAACTTGTTGATGAAATTGTGGATAATGCTGTAGATGAAGCAATGGCTGGTTTTTGCACTAATATTGAAATTACTTTGAATGCTGATGGGAGTGTTACTGTTGAAGATGATGGGAGAGGAATTCCTGTTGATCCTCATCCAGTTTACAAGATTCCTACTGTTGAAGTTGTTATAACTAAGCTTCATGCTGGTGGAAAGTTTGATAAAGGGAGTTATAAGATTTCTGGCGGTTTACATGGTGTGGGTATGAGTGTTGTTGCCGCTTTGTCTAAGAGTTTTAAGGTCGTTATTAAACGTGAAGGTAAAATATATCAGCAAGAATATGAAATAGGGAAGCCAATATATAAATTAAAAGTTGTTGGGGAGTGTGATAAGAAACAAACTGGAACTACAATTACGTTTACTCCAGATGAGACTATTTTTTCAACTACTAAATTTGATTTTTCTGTTTTAGAAACAAGATTCCGTGAAATTGCATTTTTGAATAAAGGCATTAAGATAAGTTTAATTGATAAAATCACTGACAAAAAAGAAGTATTTAGTTATGAGGGTGGTTTGATTGATTTTGTTAAATGGATAAATAGAACTAGAACACCTATTCATGTTAAACCTGTTTATTTTATGAAAGAACAAGACGGCACTTTCGTTGAATGTGCTATGCAATATAATGATGGATATCAGGAAAATGTTTTGAGTTTTGTTAATACAATAAATACAATTGAAGGAGGGACTCATGTTGTTGGATTTAAGACTGCACTTACTCGCGCAATTAATGATTATGGAAATAAAAGTAAGTTGATGAAGGATGGAAATGTAACTGGAGACGATGTCCGTGAAGGTTTGACTGCAATTATTTCTGTTAAGGTTCCAGAGCCGCAGTTTGAAGGGCAGACTAAAACTAAGTTAGGGAATAGTGAAGTCAAAGGAATTGTAGACAGTGTTTCTATGATTGCTATGACTGAATTCTTTGAAGAAAATCCTCAGGTTGCTAGACGTATTGTTGATAAGGCAATAGAAGGTCAGAAGGCTAGAAATGCTGCTAAGAAGGCTAAGGAGCTTATTAGAAGAAAGAATGCTTTTTCTGTCGGAGGATTGCCTGGAAAATTGGCAGATTGTTCTTCAAATAAGACTGAAGAAAGTGAATTGTATCTTGTTGAGGGAGATTCTGCCGGAGGTTGCTTTTCTGGAGATACTGAAGTTGCTCTTGCTGATGGGAGAAATGTTTCATTCAGACAGTTAGTCGTTGAATCTCAAGATGGAAAACAGAATTTTTGTTATACTATAAAAGAAAATGGTTCTGTAGGTGTTGAAAAAATATTGCATCCACGCGTTACTAAGAGGGATGCCGAAGTTGTTAAGATAATTTTAGATAATGGTCAAGAAATTGTTTGTACTCCAGACCATAAATTTATGTTAAGGGATGGAAATTACAAAGAAGCTAAAGACTTGACTATTGAAGATTCGCTTATGCCTTTACACAAAAGAATTTCTAAAATTGGAGGTAGGATTACAATCAATGGTTATGAAATGGTTTGGGATCAAAATAAAACCTGGATATTTACACATTTATTAGCAGACCAATATAACTTAGAAAATAATTTTTATTCTAAAGAACAGGGAGAACATAAACATCACATTGATTTTAATAAACTTAATAATAATCCTTCAAATATTGTTAGGTTATCTAAGGAAAATCATTTAATTATCCATACTGAAAACTTGCAGAAAACTTTGCATAGGGAAGATGTTAAAGAAAAAGCTGCTTTGGCTCATCAGACTTTTGAATATAAGACTAAGATGAGCGAGTGGGCTAAAAAACCTGAGGTTAAATCTATGCTAAGTGATAGGGCTAAAAAGCAATGGGAAAATTCGAGTTATAAAGAACATATGGTCAAGAAGTTCTTAGAATTTTATAATTCTAATGAAGATTATAAAAATGATAATAATAAACTTTTAAATTTAGAGCAACAAAAATATTGGTCTAATCCAGAACATAGACAGAAGGCTGCGAATAGAGTGAAACAATTTTTTGAGAAAAATCCTGAAGCAAAGCAATACTTATCTGAAGTAGCAGGCAATCAATGGAAAGATAAATATCTAATTGAATGGAGAAAACAAAAAACTAAAGAACAATGGACTCCAGAATTTAGGAAAAATAGAAAGGTTGCTTATGATAAAACTTATTATTCTAAAACAATATCTTTTATGAAGAAAATTCTTGAAAATGAAGGGAATATTGAATTTTTCGATGAAAAGAGAATAAATCAAAATGATAAATCTGTTTTAAGTCTTAATACTTTCTGCTCTAGATTTTTTGAAGGCAATAAAGAAAAAATGCTTGAAGCAGTTCAGAATTGGAACCATAAGATAAGAAGAATAGAAAGATTAAATCAAAAAATGGATGTTTATGATATTGAAGTTCTTAATACCCATAATTTTGCTTTAGCTTCAGGTATTTTTGTGCACAATAGTGCTAAGCAAGCGCGTAATAAAGAATTTCAAGCTATATTGCCTTTGAAAGGTAAGATTTTGAATGTAGAAAAAGCTCAACCTGTTAAAGTTTTATCTAATGAAGAAATTGCTAATATGATTACTGCTATAGGCGCTGGGATTACAGATCAATTTGATATAGCCAAGTTGAGATATGCTAAAATAATAATAATGACTGATGCAGATGTAGATGGAGCGCATATTCGTACTTTGCTTTTGACTTTCTTTTTTAGATTTACTCCTAAATTAATTGAAAATGGAAATATTTACATTGCCGTTTCTCCATTGTATAGAGTGCGTAAACGTGGAGACCATTATGTTTATTCAGATAAAGAATTAAAAGAGTTACTTTCTAAAATAACTGGAGCTACAGATGTTCAGAGATTTAAAGGTCTTGGAGAAATGAATCCTGAGCAGTTGTGGGAGACTACAATGAATCCTAAAACTAGAATGTTGAAAAAAGTAACTATAGATGATGTAGTT
>JAGVXB010000003.1 GCA_018303995.1 Candidatus Pacearchaeota archaeon | reverse complement strand
TCCTTCCTTAGTAATCTTCAGTCGAACTTCCGTAACTAACTCAGAAATTATCCCTATAAGGAGTGCTAAAATTCGCGGGTCTTCAAGTTTTAATCTCATGGTCTATTTAAGACGATACTTTACTTTTAAGCATTATGGTGCTTAAATAAGAATAAAAAATAAGAAAAAAAGAAAAAGATCTACTTAAGGCAAAGTTGCATTAACAACCATTACATTATTAGCTTCATTTGATTCAACAATAACATTTGCAGAATCAGCATCTGCTTGAAGGTTACTAAATCCAGATAAACCACTAAGTATTCCAGAAACAATCGTGCTTTGTCCTACACTTAAAGCAGGAGTACTAAAACTTTGAGTAGATATCCTAGATGCCCCATTAATAATTTGGCTAAGCATCATACGAGTACTAGAAGCTCCTGCAACAGCATTACCACTATTTCTAATAGTAGCATTCACAAACACTCTATAAGATGTAAAATTCGTATTATTGAGGCTAATCGTTCCATTAGCAACATAAGTATACATCAAATTGCTTACAATCAAATCAGGACGAAGTGTGCTATTAGTAGAGTTTCCTCCACCACCAGTTGAGTTGGTGCTATTAGTAGAGTTTCCTCCACCACCACTACCACCACCTCCTATGATTAGGCATCTTCCATTCTGACAACCCCAACTAGTCGAGGAATTGCTAAGCGTGCTACAATCAACATAAACAGCCCCAGCAAGATTGCTATAATTTGCAGATATTGAAGAGCCACAGACTCCTTCAAGAAGAGTAGTATTGCTCACACAAACATCTGTAAAAGTACCTATGTAAGTACCATTTGAAAAGTTACCTGTAGGCCACCAAAACGACCCTGTAACACTTCCATATGTTGCATAATTAAGACCTCCATCTGTCTCAGAACAGCTATTTGCATTCACTAAAAAACTACCTGTAATCGTTTGAGCAAACGCAAAAACTCCCAAAAACACAGCAGAAATAACAAAAAAAGATAAAATTGTTTTATTCATAAAACCTCCTTTCAAGAATTTGATAATCTATTTAAGTATGAAGAAAACCTCTTACCTTGCTGAGAAGCTGGAATTCCATTATATCCAGTAGCTTGTGCTAAAAAAATCAATTGATTGGCAGTAGTAGTAGACTGAGAAGCACCAGCAAAAACGCTGTTAGCACCAACAGCCTCAGCAACCCTTTGTTGAACTTCAGCAACAGGTGCAGGTATATTCCTAGGAGCTAAAGCCGGCTCATCACGAGAAGAAAACATAAAAATACCAACGATAACAGCAACAACAACAATCCCAATCACCAACTTACTCATAACAAATATAATATTTTAGGGTATATATAAAAATAAGAAAAAATCAATTATAACAATTCATATAAATCTAGTAAGTTCAAAATAATCATGTCAGAAAAAGAAAACTCTAAAAAAGAAACACAAGAAGTAAAAGAAATCTCCGAAAAAGAGAAAAGAGTGAGGGCAATAACTAAGTTATACTACTCAAACCCTAAAGTTCAAGAAGTCTTACTAGAATTTTCAAAAAATCGCGAAGTTGTTCCAAGATACTTCGAATCATTTGGAAAACGCCCAGACACATTGCAATACACCTCGGACATAATGGGTTTAGTCAATAAAGGAGCAACTTCTTTCCACGCATCAGAAGAAATTTGGCACAACCCTTTAGAGATAAACTCAGATATGAGCTCAAAAGAGTTAGAAAATATGAGAAAATCTTGGGATTTATTAATTGATATAGATAGTCCGTTTATAGATTATTCTAAAATCGCAGCAATCCTTTTAATAGAAGAACTGGAAAAACATGGAATAAAAAGTTATCGCACAAAATATTCAGGAAGTAAAGGTTTCCATTTAATCGTGCCTGCAAAAGCATTCCCAGAGAATTTCAACGGAATTGAAACAAGAAAAATGTTCCCTGAATGGCCTAGAGCAATCGTTCAATATTTAATGATTAAAATAAAACCCAAATTTAGTCTAAAACTGAAAGAACAAGAGATAAATTTTGAAGCAGTTAAGGAAAGAATGAATCTATCTGAAGAAGATTTACTATCTATTCAATGTCCTAATTGTAGTAAGGCTGTAAATAAAACTAATTTTGTAGAGTTTGCTTGTGATAAATGTGGTAACCCTTATAGCAGGCCAGATTTCAAAATAACTAAAAAAAGGTTAAGATGTACTGATGAAAGCTGTTCGGGATTTTTGGAAATCAGAAAAGTGAATGAAGAATATCTTTTTTGCAATAATTGTAAAACAAAATTGAGTTTGAATAATGACATTCAGTCAAATACAAGAAATAAAATTCAAGAATCCAGAGAATCAAGAGGCAATCTGGTTGCAAATGAATTCAAAGAAAATCTAAAAACCGAAGAAATAGCACCATTAGATTTAGTTTTAGTTGCTCCAAGGCATTTATTCAGAATGCCTTATTCATTGCACGAAAAAACGGCTTTAGCAAGTATAGTTCTGAATAAGGAAGAATTAATCTCATTCACTCCTAAATCTGCAGACCCTCTTAAAGTCAATATAAAACCATTCTATATTGAGCCAAGTGAACCAGAAGCAACAAATCTATTAACAGAAGCATTAAAATGGAAATTACAGAATGAACCTCAAGAAACAGAGAAAAGAATTTCAGAAGAATTTATAGCAGACTTCACAGGCGTTACCGAAGAAATGTTTCCCCAAGCAATAAAAAAATTACTCAAAGGACTTCAAGAAGGAAGAAAAAGAGGTTTATTTATTCTACTGACTTTCTTAAAATCCTTAGACTATCCTAATGACTACATTTCTCAAAAAATAAATGATTGGAATAAAAAGAACGATCCTCCACTAAAAGACGGTTACGTCAAGAGTCAATTAGACTGGCACTTCAAACAAAAAAAGAAGATACTTCCTCCAAATTACAACAACGACAGTTTCTACAAAGACCTAAAATTAATAGACCAAAAACCCTCAGATAAGAATCCTTTAGTGGAAGTAATGAGAAAACTAAGAAAATCCAAAGGTAATTTCGAATAATTTAATGATTCAAATCAATAGCAATAAACTGCCTGTTCAACTCAGAATTAGCACGTCTTAAAGCAAGTTGATGTCTTATAGTTTTAAGAACAAGATATATTCCAAAAGATAATAAAATTACAAGTCCTCCCCAACTCAGAGCTTTCGAATTGCTGTCTGAAATTGCAAAACCAGAAATTCCTCCAGTTGTAAATCTAACTTCCTGTTCTTTCTGTTCCTTATCCAATCCGTCGGTAGCTTCAAGGACTAAAGAATAATCCCCGATTGAATTTTTAGGAAGTTCAAACTCAGCAGTTCCTTCAAAACGTTCTCCAGCCAAAACTTCAACAGGCTCAACAGACCCATCAACAATTATATTATTTTCTTTTCCAATCAATTTATAATTTACAATAATATTTTTAGGATTATTTCCAAAATTTTCGATAGCGTACTCAACTCTTAATTTTGTTCCAATGCGTTCAGAATTTAATATTGTAACTTCAAATTCCCCTCCAGTTACTTCAATTCCATAAGTAAATGTAGCATTAGTCTCGGCACAATTAGCTCCAATAGTTACAAAATAATCTCCCACTTCTGCATCAATAGGAACATTTACATTAAATATATATTTTGTTGTCTGTCCGGGACTTAGCGACTGAACATCCTCTCCAGAAATCCAATTGGAAACCCCTCCCTTTGCAAAGAAATGACAATTATTCAAAAATCTTAGACCTTTATTAGTCACAGGTAATTCTATAGCTTCAGACTCTCCACGATTAATTTTCAAAGTGTCAAGGACACCAAAATTCAAATTAAAAGAATTTACCCCGCTTATTATTCCACCACTACTTCCTCCGCTACTACTTCCTCCACTAGAACTTCCCCCAGGATTTCCTCCCCCAGAAGGAATAGACACAGTAAAACTCTTCCTAGTAATATTAGTATTTCCGGCAGAATCATTAACTGCTAAATTAAAGAAATAACTTGATTCAGTATCTAAAGTAAATGTAGTCGATGCGCAATTTAAAAGTTCAGAATCTCCTACAACGACATTTCCAGTCGCGGCAAACGTAATATTATATCTGCACCTAACGGGGCTAGCATCAGAAACACTCAGAGTAATTGGAATATTAGAAAGACTGGCGTAAGTTCCGCTAGGAGCGCTTAGTGAAACATTAGGTAATGTAGTATCAACAAAAAATGTTTGGTTTCCACTCATTGCATTGTTTCCAATACTATCATTACAAGAAATTGCCCATGAATACATTCCATCATTCAAATCAACAGAAAACGAATTTTGCACAGAAGAGACAGGAGTTAAAGAGGTCTGGTTTATACTAAATGTTCCATTAAAATTTCCCCACAAACTGCAACTAAGAAGATCAATATCCTCAGGAACGTAGACCAGCGAAACGCCTTCTCCATAATTCAAATAAGTATTAATTGGAGAAATAAGCGAGATGCTTGGTGCTCCAACCTGTACTGAAAATGATGTGCTACTTGAACCAATATTTCCAGCACTATCATTAGCATACAAACGAACAACATGATTGCCATTAGATGTGTTTAAACTTGTGTTAATACATCCAGGCACAGTAACATTAGCACTTCCATCTAAATTGTACCAACAATTTAAAAGATTATTTTCTATAACTGAAAAATTAAATGGAATACTCTGATTATTTCCTAAAGTAGAACCATTAATTGGAGATAAAACTGTTACTATTGGAAAAATAGTATCTACAGAAAACATAACTTGTGTTGAATTTAAATTTCCGACACTATCATTAGCATATGCAATAAGAGTATGACTTCCTTCTGAAAAATTAAAGAATTCAGGAGAAATATAAGTTACATTTGTAGTGCCATTGAAAAACCAAATATTAGAAGATCCATTTGCACTTATATTCACTAAAATATTTGTGGTGCTGTAATTTGCAGACAATGGATTTACAAAGCTAACTCCAGGAGCCGTTTGGTCAAGAGTAATAGTAAAGTTAGTTGCATTAAATGCATTATTGCCTCCGCTATCGCCTGCCAAGTAGTTCCACAAAAATATTCCATCATAAGGCAACATTACAGTAATAGAAGTTTGATTTTGAGTTCCATTTAACGTCCTAGTCGTCATGTTAATTAGTGAATTAGTAGAATTCCATATATACAGAGTAGCATTTCTCAGGGCATTATCATCCGTAAATGTTGCATTAAATGCAACGGCCATAGTAGAAGAAACTGTGCCATTCACAGGAGAATTCAAAAAAACTGCAGGAGGAGATTCAGGATCATACGTTAGAGACAAAACTTGCATATCAAATTGTTCTTCAGCGCCACCCCCAGAAGTGCGATATGCAAACGAACGGACAATCAAAGAGCTGATATCAATTCCTCTAGAAACATAAGCGCTAATATCACATAATTTATTTTCTATATTATTACTGCTAGTAAATGTATAATTGCATCCAGAAACATTAATCCAGCCACTAGAAGAAGCATTAAAAATTTGTGTTTGTAAAATTACATTTGCCATAGCAGTAACTTGAACACTAGTATTAACAATAGCAGAACTAATCACCGAAGTATTACTTATATTAGTAGCCCATGTAGAATTTATCCATCCAGGTCCAGTAGAATCTATTTTAATTCTCGCCATTATTCCATCATACGTCGTGATGTTATTAGTGCACACATAATCTCCAGAATATGGTCCTGCAGTAAGGGGTGTAAAACAATGTCCTGTTCTAGGCACAATATCTGTCGATAAAGCCCTTACTCCAGACAAGCCCATAAATATTATACCTAGAACTAACGCTATACACAACACCTTCTTTCGCAAATACATCATAAATATAAGCAACGCCCAATTTTAAACATTACTCTTTGCTTGTCTGCTAAATCTTTATAAAGTTATAACTCTTCAATCGACTATGTTAAAAAAGAGCATTTTGGTTTTTCTAGTACTATTATTGAGCAGTTTAGCAATTGCACAAAATGCTACAAACAGCACAAGTCCACAATCAAATGCAAACGTCATAGATAAAGCATATCAATGTCTAAAAAATCAAATCGAGAAAGAATCAACTATTGTTTCTCTTCAAGAAGCAATATTCGGAACTTTAGCGCTAGGTTCAAACTCAAAACTAAATGCAGTTATGGACGGTAAAATAAAAAACGAAAATCATTGGGAAGAATCTGTAAACCAAATAAAAGACACATCACAAGCATTATTAGCTTACAACAGAATCAGCAAAAACACAGAGAAGATTGAAACATGGCTCTTAAGCAATAAAAGAACAGCAACGGATTTAACATGGTACTTAGAAATAGACATAGATAACCACGAATCTTCTTCATGTAAAGTAACTTACAACAATGAGCCTAAGACAGTAAATATTCGTGAAGACATGACTTTATCAGGAAATGCAGGTTCATGTTTAACTCCTTCTACAGGAGGTTTCTGGTTAAGAATAAGCAATACCTGTATAGATAACAATTTTACAGTTTCATGTGACAAAGATTTTACAACCTCTACATTATATCAAAGAACAGGTTCATCTACAGTTTTTGTTTCTCCAGTAGCGCATTCAACATCGGCATTGGGAACAACAACTGAAAGTGTAAATTCAAAGTGTTTCTCAACGACAACAACAGGTTGCGATTACGAAGGAACTCTATGGGCAACAATTGCACTAGACAAATCAGGTAAAGACATAAGTGATTATCTTCCATATCTTTTAGCCCTTTCAGAATCCAACCAAAGATTTTTACCAAGTAGCTTCTTATTCATTTTAACAGATGGTCAAGATCAATACTCTCAACTCGTTCAATCACAAAAAGAAAATAAATATTGGCAAGCTCCAAATACTCTTTACAGCAGGTATTATGATTCTGCCCTTGCATTACTTGCATTACAAGGTTCAAATTCAGCAGAAGAAACCAGCTCAAAAACTTATTTCGAAAGTATAACAACTGCAGAAGGTTGTTGGAATAATAATAACATTCGAGACACAGCATTTCTTCTTTATGCGGGCTGGCCAAGATTAATATCGACTGGTGGCGGAGGACCTAGCCCATCGCAAAGTTGTGCATCCGCAGGTTATAGTTGTATCTCTTTAACAGTTTGTAATGGCTTAGGGGGAAACAAAATATCTGACTATGTTTGCCCTAATACAGGTATTTGTTGTTCAAAATCTCCTATAGAACAATCTTGCGCAGAACAAAGTGGAAATGTTTGTTCATCAGTTGAATCTTGTTCGGGATCTTCAGTTTCTTCTTCGGATGGTTCATGTTGTCTAGGAACTTGCGACCCAATCCCTCAAGCAGACCAGTGCACTCAAGCAGGTGGAAAATGTTATTCTACATGCGATTCTAGCGAAATACAAACTACAGATACTTGCAGTGGCGATGACGTCGGCAAAGTTTGTTGTAAATCTACAGGTAGCGAACCAGAAAGCGACACAAACTGGGGTTTATGGATAACTTTGTTAATAATCTTAATAGCATTAGTAGTTGTAGGAATAATATTCAAAGATAAACTTAAAATGATGCTCTTCAAATTACGAAACAAACCAAGCACTAAAGGCCCAGGCCAATCAACAAGCCCTCCTCCAGGGCCTGGAAGACCTCCATTCCCTCCATTCCGAGGCCCTGTTCCATATCCAAGAGCACAACCAAGAATAATTAATCCTTCAAATCAACCAGTAAGAAGACCTATGCCTACCCCTAGTAAAGACAATGAAATGGAAGAAACCATGCGCAAGCTGAGAGAAATGGGCAAATAACGTTTACTAATCTTTATATAAACCAATTCCTCAATAATGTAATGAGGCGTATATTATTTTTAATCTTAATTCTAATAATTCCATTAGCTTCGTCAATAAGCACAACAATGCTCCCAACATATCAGCCTGGAGAAACAATGATTATCGAAATTCAAGGCAACATTCTTGAACCCATAAAATCTCAAGACATTGTATTTAGAAGAGCACACGTCGCAATAGCAGTAGATTACGACGTCAAAAGAATAGGCGATAAATATTACCTTTATGCACAAATGCCATTAAATCAAAATAATTATACTTTATTTATAAATAACTTAGCAACAACAGTTAACGGTCAAAATCAAGAAATAGATTACAATCAAACTTTCAAAGTACAGGGGAATATGAGTGACTATTCAATAAGTCCTGGATTTATTATTTCAGACAAGAATTTTGTTTTAACGATAAATTCAAAATTAGACTTACCAACAACAATAAATCTTAATTTTCCAGATGAAAGAACAGTCACTTTACAACCCGGAGTAAACAATATACAAATGCAAATCTCTTCAGTAAATCAAGGAATATATTCAGCAACAATTGGCAAGTATATAGTTCCAATACAAGTAACTAAGACAGAGTCAAATCAGGCTCAAGAAATTCTAATTAGTATATCTCCTTCAAGTATTAAACAAACCATTTTAACAAACCAACAAAAATACTATAAATTTAGCATAACAAATACCGGTTCAACAAAAGCAGATAATCTATATTTTTCATTTAATCAAAATATTTTTAACATAACTCCTTCAATAATAAATTCAATTCAGCCAGGCAATTCACAAGAATTTAATTTAACTCTAAAAAGAACAAATAATCCAATACTAGAAAGTATCTTTGTTGCAAGAAATGATAAAATTTTAGCAAATATAACTTTAAACATCTCATTTACAAATAACGAAAGTCAGACTACTAATAATTCAGGAAATAACCAATATTATTGCTCTGAATTAAATGGAAAATTCTGTTCTGCCACAGAAACATGTTCAATACAGACAATTCAATCATTAGATGGCTCATCATGTTGCACAGGCGTCTGTCAAGAAGAGAAAAAATCAAGCAACTCTTGGATTACATATTTATCAATAATTTTAATATTAATTATATTATTCTTTATATACAGAAGCTACAAAAATAATAAGATTCCAAAAATTAACAAACCTTCTCCAATAAGCCCGCCTCTAAGAAAACAAATATAAAATTATTTTTTCTTCTTGCTTTTCTTTCTCTTTTCAATCTTGCTCTCTATCTTAGGAGTTTCTTTTTTAATTTCAGGAACCTCAAAAACTTTTTTCATATCTCCACCATTTCTAAGATACTCTAATTTACTAATCAATATGTCTCTCTCACCCATCATTCTTTTAGCAAGAGCATCATAATTATGCAATTTATTAACAATAAAATTAGCAAATTCATTAACTTCAAAAGTATTAAGCTTGAAACTATCTGGCTCATAAACTTCTATATGTGCAGGCAAATAAGTCATTATGGCATTAAAAAATAACGGTAGTGATTCAAATCTCATCTCTACGTCGGCAAATGTAGTCCATAAATTCTCAGTTTTTTCAACTTTTTTAGGTTCATGAATCTCTTTATTAAGAACAGCAACACCCTTTTCAGAGCCTAATTTATCAACTAACTCAGTAAGAGCAGCTTTCAAATGTTCAGCAGGCCTACCAAGAATCTCAATTATAAATTTAGCAGTTAAAGCAGTCATATCATGTAAAAAATAACTGCTATTTTAAATCTTCCGACACATAAATTATTATAAACTCCAATTAAAATAAAGAGTAATGGGTTCTAAAATATCATGCTATACTTGCGAACACTACAGGCCAACAGGAGATCCTAAAATAGGGTTATGCAATCTTCTTGAAGATTTAGCAGGGGACAGTTTCTATGTGAACCGTTCAAGTAACGAATGCCTATATAATTTTAACACACCTCCCAAAGTATTAACTAAATCAGAAACTAAATTAAGAGACGAAGAAGCAGAAACGAAAAGAAGAGCTTTTTGGGAACATGCTAAAAAAGTTAAAGATGAAGTAGACTCATGGTCCGAAGAAGAAAGAAGAAGAAATTATGGTCAGTAACTTATTTAAGCGAATATAATCTCATTAAACAATGGAATCAAAGAGTTTTCTTTTTACGTCTATACCTATTATAGCAATAATAGCTATTTTCGGATATCTCAATATTCAGCAAGAGTCAATTTCAAGCACACAAGAACCAGTAGCTACAGATTTATGCAAGATCATAGAATATAACGGCGAAGACAGAATAGACGTCTTATTTATCTCTTCAGTCGAGGATGCGCAGCATTACACTGACGTCTTACTAAGCACAGAACCTTACAAAGGCAAAAGAAATTACTTCAACACTCGCGTTATTGAACAAGAAGTAGAGTGCAAGGATTACAAAGGCATTGCTATTTTATGTAATACTAAAGAAATACAAGAATTAGCAAAACAATGCCCTCATGATTATATAGCCGTAATAAAAGAAGAGCCCAAAAATATACGCAGTTCAGCTTACGGCAACGTGCTAAGCATAAACAAAGTGCATGAAGACTCTGTCTTAATTCATGAGTTCGGCCACGCATTCGGAAATCTTGCAGAAGAATATGGTGGAGCAAAAATACCTTCAGGCGCAAAGAATTGCGTTTCCTCATGTGATAAATTCCAAGGAGAAATAGACTCATGCGAGTTAGAATGCTCAGAATCAACATATTATCGCTCAATATCAGCAGGAGTTATGAGAACTTTAGCCACAAGTAATTATGGGAAATACAACAATGTCTTAATAACAAAACTTCTAGAAAAAAACAAACCCCAAGACGTAACGGTTACGGGAAGCATTATAGAAAGTCAAGAAGAACAATGCAATGATGAACTAGTAAACATAAAAATAACACCAAATTCAAATGACTTAATTGCCAAAACAGAAAATATCTTTGAAAAAGGTTGCGCTCCAAAGGAGGTAGGCACTGGAGAGATATGTTTTAACGAAGATATCTGTTACCCAGATTCAATATTTACAGATTCTCAAGATACGGACAAAGAGGATACATTATCTGGAGAGACAATATCTTATCAAGAGGATACAACATTTTATGTCAAAAAAGACATAGAAGATCCTCTAGTAGAAGTAACTCATAATGGGGATTTAATTAAATTAATAGATACAAGACAAGTAGGAGCAAAAGCATGCAGAGTTTAAATAAAAAAGGCTTTTCTTCAGTAATTCAGATATCTCTTCTTATATTGCTTAGTGTATCTGCAATATTCACCCTATGGAGTTATGTAAAAGATTTTACAGGAGATTTTGAAAAGACTCTATCTCCAGCAGTTGATTGTTTTATTCAAAATTCAGAAGTCCGAAGTGCATGTGTAAATGCAGACGGGACAGTAGAAGTAAATTTTAATATTGCCCTAGATGAGAAAATATATGATACAAGTTTCAGACTGGATCAAGAATATTTTTCATGTGGCAAATATTTATGTGAATCATGCACTTTTGAAGATATAGAAGGTAAAAGAATAATTTATTTAGAACCAAAAAATACAGCATCAGCAGGAAATTCATTAATAGTAAACATTAATAATTGTGCTCCAAAAGAAGTTATTCTTAGTTCATGCGCATAATCATAATTTTCTCGACGCAATCAACACAACTAACAAAACGCACAAAGCTATAAAGAAATAAATTACTCCAACACGAGTCTTATATGTTTTAGTAACTTCAACATCAATATTTTTATCCGTAGTCTTGCCATTCAAGAATATCTTCTTAGGTTTCTGAATAGGAATATCATCAGCAAGATTGATTATGTTATTTTGATTATTATCCTCAAGATTGTTGTTTTGTTCAATAGTTGTTCTAGGAATTTCTTCCTCCCGCTCTTCAGTATTTGAGCTTTGTCGACTCTGATTTTGTATCTGTGTCTGCGTTTGAGTTCCTCCAGAACCAGAAGAACTAGAACAAGCATTCTCAGCATTTCTGCTATCAGCAATAAAAATCCAAGTATTGCAAAAACTATATGTTTTATTCTTCTTATTATCTGTAAATGGACCGGCAGTATCTATGACATTTTCATTCAACTTAAGATAAATAACTTCATTCGTATTTCTAAGCCACTGACTTGGAAATGTAATAATAAAAAGTCCCTGAAAACTTCCACTTAAATTTACAGGTCCTCCACTGCTATTATGGTCCAACACATACCCCTCGAGACTAACACTCTCAGCAGAATACAACTCAACCCACTCAAATCCAGAGTCATCACCTTCAGGATTTGCCTCAATCTCGTTCAGGCGTAAAGCATAAGCCTCAGCCGTAAGAATAATAATAAACAAGCAAACCGTCAACATCACGAACAAAAATCTCGTCATGGTCGTCATTCCATATTTTGTCCCTGCCCCAATAAATGTCTGACTCGGTATCCCTTCCCTTCGTAGAGTGTAATCTAATTGATTTATCAAAATCTTTTTTGAACTTATACATTTTTGTGCTTTCATCTTTGACATTCCAGCCTGTAAAGTCTACATCACATGAATCTTCAATATCAACATACTCATCATATTTATTTATTTCTACATCAAGACATTCAGCAAAAGGGGATTTTTCCCACATATTTTTCCCATTTTTTCGAGCAGAATTCTCCGCCTTCTCAAATAAAGAAGACTCATCATCTAAAACAAGATAACTGTGAGCCATTCCATTTCTAACTATCTCTAAATTAAGATATTCATTATTATTATACAGCCTGCCTAGAGTTCTATCATATTTATCCAGCCCACTAGTCTCAAGTCCGACAAAAGTGAAGTTAGATAGAAATTCTTTTGCCAAATTCGAGTAAGGAAGCCCTTTTTCAGGAGTGTTTATATTTAGAAGCCGTATTTTCCTACCATCAGATAACTCGACAGTATCTCCATCTAAAACACGAGCAATTTCAACATTCTCGCGAACAATTCCTTCATCTGTAAAAAATAAGAAGTTTCCTGCAATAATAGAAGTAATAAAAAAAGATAAAATTAAAGCATGTTTTCTATCCATTTTTAGTTTAAATTAATAAACTCTGCCTGCATTCCAGTAATAATTCTCTTTTCAGACGCAATATCAGCATTAATTTCAAGAACATACAAAGCATCTCCTGAAGGGCTTATAACCTCACAAGGATCGGCTTCACAAGGCAAAGCAGTCCTAATATCAATTATAGAATTATTTTTATCAATCCAAATCATATCAAGAGGAATTAAAGTATTCTTCATCCAAAAAGGATAGTATCCCTCATTTTCGAAGACGAAAAGCATTCCAGAATCGGAATCAAGCTCAACGCGATTCATCAACCCAATTTCTCTTTCGGCAGGAGTATCTACAATCTCAACATTAAAACAAGTCTCTCCAAAACACACTTTAGGGCCATCGGTCAGTATTTGTGGCTGTTCTCGTTCAGACCATATAAAAAACCCTATTAAAATTATAATAACAATTATTATAGTCCATGACTTCTTCATTACAATCAAAGCAAAGATAAGTTTATATAACTTTTAGTCAAATCATAGACATAATGAAAAATAATGAATTCGATTTCATAATAATAGGCGCAGGCGGAGCAGGTCTTGCAGCAGCAATGTACGGTGCCCGTCTAGGTCTAAAAACTCTATGTCTAGGACATTCTCATGGCTCTGAAATGCCTTTAGGCGGCGTCATAACTACAACAAACGTAGTAGAGAACTACCCAGGTTTTATTCGGCTTACCGGAACAGAATTAGCAGATAAACTGATAGAACATGCAAAATCTTACGACTTAGTCACATTAAAAGAAGAAAAAGTAGATGAAGTAAAAAAAGACAAATCAGACTTTGTAGTAAAAACAAGCGAAACCGAGTACAAAGGAAAGACAATCCTCTTTGCGACGGGAACTAAGTGGAGAAAATTAGACGTTCCAGGTTCAAAAGAATTTGAAAATAAAGGAGTAGCTTACTGCGCCTTATGCGACGCGCCATTTTACAAAAATAAAACCGTGGCAGTAGTAGGTGGAAGCGATTCAGCAGTAAAAGATGCAATGGTCGTAGCAGAACATGCAAAAAAAGTTTACATAATTTACAGAGGAGAAAAAATAAGGCCTGAACCAATAAATTATGACCGAGTCACGAAAAATAAAAAAATAGAAATAATAAATAATACTAACATTACAGAGATTAAAGGCAAGCAGTTTGTAGAACGAGTAGTCTTAGACAAACCTTACAATGGAAATAAAGAGTTAGAACTACAAGGCGTGTTCATCGCAATAGGGCATATAATAATTTCAGACTTGGCAAAAACCATTGGAATAAAAACAAACGAAAAAGGCGAGATAATTCTAGACCATAAAACCAGCGAAACAAACATCCAAGGCGCTTTCGCAGCCGGAGACGTCACAGACAAACCATTCAAGCAATTAATTACGGGCGTAGCAGACGGTTGCACAGCAGCATTCTCGGCTTATGAATATATTAGTAAGAATAATCTCAAATAAAAAATGGATTTATTAATTAAAAAGGTATTAACTTTAATAGATTGCTCAGAGGTTAAAACTTTTCCCCAGATAACCTCAGAAATATTATGTATAAATTTAAAAGATGTAAGAAAGATTGTTAATCGATTAATTAAAGAAAAATTTGTTAATGTTATCAAATTAGGAAATAAGTCTATATATTCACATACTTCAAAAGTAAAAGTAGAAATGATTGATGAAGACTTACATTACAAATATGGTTCAAGACCATTGTCTACATACATCAAATAACATTCCCTTCATCAACCACAGGTTCAAAAAACTGACTAAACCTTTTCCCGACAACTTTAGCATTCTTCAAATTAACTACCCAATTAACTCCAGAATCTTCAAGTTGTTTAGGCTCTAAAAATAACCAACCCTCCCTATTGAAACGAACAGCAATCACAGGATTTAAACCCATCAAATAAGAGAATTGCATAAAATCATCAATCTGTTGCTTAGTAATATAAATCCTAGGGCTCTTAGAAGATTTAGCTTCGACAGCATAAGGCTTGCAATTAATCTTTCCAGCAATCAAATCACAAAAAGTATTGTCATTCATTCCACTTCCAGCCACGCGAGCGGCCTTCCATCCATGGTCTGTAAGCAACTGTAATAACTCGCGTTCATTCTTAGACCCCTTTGCTTTGTTAGACATACAAATTAAACAGAGCTTATCTTTTTAAGCCCTCCTAAATAAAAAATAAAAAAGAAAAAAAAGAAAAATTTAGTTCCCGAAAAATGATTTAAATTTCTTCCAGAATCCTTTATCTTTAGAAATTGATTTTTCATTCTTAGAGTCATCATTAGAGTCCTCAGAATCGTCAGAGTCATCGCTATCTATTGAATCATCTTTACTAATTTTAGCTTTCTCAGAAGAAAGAGCTATCTTAATAGTTCCTTCTAAAACTGCTAAATCTGTAGCAGATGAGCCATCAAGTTCAACTCTAATAGGTCCATATAAAGTGTTTCCTTCACGATTTAGTGTTGCAGAAACTTTTCCTTTTATCTCCTCGCTGTCAGAACCGCCTTCAATTTCAATTTTTCCAGTATATGTCTTCAAATCTCCGCTTTCCAGCTTTAATTCTCCAACAGCTCCACTAGAAGATTTAAGTTTGAATTCAAGTTTCTGAGGCTTGTTAGATTCTCCAACTAATGTGAAACTATTGCCTCCAAGTTCTAATATTCCGGTAGTAGCCGAATTAACTCCTCCACCATTTCCACTTCCTCTATTGCTTACTCCTTTTCCAGAAGACTGTTTTTCTTCTATCGCAAGAGTCACTTTAGAATCAAAAGATTCCCCATTCTTTAATATTAGTTTGAGGTCTCCGTTCCATACGGCAAATCCTTCCTGATATGCCTGAGATGTTTTTGTAAGAGCCAATATTCCCCTGACAGAACCGTCTCCTGCAGTTACCGCAAAAACCTTGCTTGTTGAAGTGCTTACAGTTGACTCAAGTTTGAGCTTTAAATTTCCAGCTCTAAGCCAACCTCTTGAAACACTATCAACAGAACCATCAGAAGTTGTTCCTTCTTTGCTTACAAACAATATTTCAAGCAACGCGCCCTTTCCGCCAGTTACTATCCATCCCTGTCCTTTTGAAACAGTATTTTTCGTTGAAGTCTCAAATTCATTTTCAATCTCAACCTCCGTTTCTAAAGCATCAGCAACGCTTATTGAACCAGCAACTGAAGCAGCGCCAGAAACAGCAGTGCTTGTACCAAGTACATCTCCTACTTCAAGTGCGCCAGCAAATGCAGATACTAAAAGAATAGATGCAAGAAGAACTGTAAATACTATGTCAAAGTGTTTGGATTTAGTAGTTACACTTTGATCATCCAAAAAACTCCTTTTCAAACTCAAAGTTTTTTTGATATTTGTGTTTTTCATAATACCTCCTTTCATATAATTCATATTTTCCCAAGATAATAGGTATTTAATAGCCTTGTGATAGCTTCAAATGAATTAGAACCTTAAGGCTTAAAACATCCCATAATATACTAAAAATATGAAATCTCAAAAAACAATTCAAGAGTTACTAGAATTCGGAATAATAAATATAGATAAGCCATCGGGACCAACAAGCTTCTGGGTTTCTCAATATGTAAAAAACGCCTTAGGTCTAAGTAAAACATCTCATCTAGGCACCTTAGACCCAATGGTAACAGGAGTTTTACCAGTAGCTCTAAACAGAGCATGCAGATTAAACGAGTACTTAATGCATCGAGATAAAACCTACATAGGGATAATCAGAGTCCACGAAGAAATATCTTTAGAAGACTTGCAAAAATTAGCAGATAGTTTTATAGGTAAAATAACTCAAATGCCTCCAGTGCGCTCAAGTGTAAAGCGAGCCGAACGAGTCCGTGAAATTAAAACATTCAAAATATTAGAGAAAAAAAGAAATGACTTCTTATTTAGTTCGCAAGTGCAAGCAGGAACTTACATTAGAAAATTATGTGACGACTTAGGAAAAAAGATAACTGGCGCACACATGTTAGAACTCAGAAGAGTTCAAGCAGGCATTTTCAAAGAAGACACGGCAATAACTCTTTATCAATTTGATGAACTAGTCGAACAGTACAAAAAAGGAAACGAAGAGCCGTTAAGAAAAATGATAGTTTCAGGTGAGATAGTCTCAACTCTTTTGCCAGTAATTAAAATAAGAAAAGACGTTGTAAAAAAAGTTTTAACAGGAAGCCCAATATTCAAATCATTCCTAGCAGAAGAACCAGATAAAGAAATAAAAGAAGGAGACAAAGTATGTGTCTTCGCAGAAACTCGGTTCATGGGTTGTTATAATTTCATAAACAAAGACGACTTAGTAGCAAAGTCAGAGTTTATTTCGAACTAAGCAAACTATAAAACCCCACAATCCAATAATTAGCTCATGAGAGAATTCATCTACTACAGTAGAACAGCCCCCACAGCAGGATATTACATAAAAGAAGACTTACAAGAATCAGGACGTATCGATATTGCCGTTCACAGCGTGATAGCATCATTTTTCTTAAGTCATAAAATAAGAACAGATACTAGACTACATTTAATTTTTGCAGGTCCTCCAGACCCTGTAAAGCATTTAGAACTTTTTCCAAAAACAGATGGAAAAGTAGGGATAGATAAAATATATCTTGGAAAAAAAGACGTTTCAGGAATACTAAGAAAAATGCTTTTCAAATACAAGGCAGGAATAAAAAATGAAGTTTTCCCTGGATATTGGGTAGAAAAAAAGAACTTCGTAGAATTAGTCGAAGAACTTTCTGGCCAAGGAAAAAAACTTTATGTTCTAGACCCAGACGGAGAAGACATAAGAAAAATAGAATTAGAAGACAATCCAGTTTTCATTTTAGGAGACCATAAAGGCCTTCCTCCAAAAGAGTACAAACGTCTTCTAAAAATATGCAAACCTGTAACAATAGGGCCCAAAACTTATTTTGCCTCGCATACTTTAATGATAGTTCAAAACGAATTGGACAGACGCGGAATATAATTAAATTTAAAACTAAACAAACTCTCAAGTTCTATGGCAAGTGAAGAGAGAATTCAAGAGGCTTATCAGATTATGGTAAAAATAGATGGTATGTATCATCAAGGAAGATTTGACGAAGTAAATAGCCTGTTAAGAAATATGGATTTAGAGCACATGACTGACCAAGCATTAATTACTTATTTATGTGTATCAAAACGTGCAAAGAATAAACTGCCTTACAGACAGGAATTCTATGAAAAAGTTAAAGCATCATTAATAAAAAGAGGAAGATCTAGTGAACTACCAGCTTTACTTCGCGGGCTAGAATAAAGTCTAAATATTGATAGCTCTAATTATTCTAATGGATAAAGCAGAGATTAATCCAGAAAAAGAAACAAATCTAAAAGACTTATTCGGAAAATGGAAAACAAAAAAGACTGCTCAGGAGCTTAAAGATGAATCCAAAGAAGATTAGAATTAATAATTAGATAATCCTCTATTCATAAAGTAAACAACAGCATTTTACTACAATAATAATTAAAAACAGTTACTTGGGTTAAAGCATATGAATAGAGACAGTTCACAGAAAAGCCCTGAATTGATTAAAAAATCACTTGGAGGACTTGAGAGAATTGATTTAGATAAAGAGAATTTACCTAAGTCTTTACAACCAATGGGGAATCCATTTACATTATTTTTTTATCTACCTGAAATTCGACATATACCAGAGAATTACGAAGAAGTGCAATTTGCATTCGATAGGGGTGGAGACTGGTTGGTGCCTGAAATGGCCACGGCATATTCAAGAGGAGACGTAAGTCATTTAGATGTTAATCGAGACTCTCATCAGGCACACGACCTTCTTCGTCACTGCGCAATACAGTTTTATCGTAAAAATTAATCCTCAAATTCTTATAAAAATCATAAAGCCTTAACCATTGTTCTAGTTAACAACTACATCAAACCACAACAATGATTAAAAACTCCAGATAAGAAAGTCTTATGATGAAACAATTCCTAAAGTATTTTCACTAATAAAACTAGGCGAAGAGCTAAAAAAACACAAGAACATCGTCTTAAAAGTCCATCTAATTCCAGGACAGCCTGAAAACTCAACTAAAATAGAATTTCTAGAACCAATAATTCAATTCTGCGTTACTAACAAAAATCCAGGCTCAGATATAATCATAGCCGAAGGCGTTAATGGAGCAGAAACACGCGACTTATTCGACGAATTTGGTTTCACAAAGTTAGCAGAAAAATACAGTTTAGGATTAATAGACTTAAACGAGTCCTCATCAGTAGAAGTTCAAAATCCGGAGTTTTTAAGATTTCAATCTATCCATTATCCAGAATTATTACTAAACAGCTTCGTGATAACTGCAACACCAGTAAGAGCTAACGAAGAACTAGGAATGTCTGCATCTCTGGACACAATGATTGGAGCATTTCCTGGATACAAATACCGCGGATTCTTCTCAAGAACAAAAAACAAACTTAAAGAACACCCTCTAAAATACCAAATTCACGACATATTAAAATGCAAAATGCCTGATTTAGCAGTAATAGACGCAGGAGATAAAGGATACATAATCACAGGAAAACCTTTAGACATGGACAAACAAGCATCAAAAGTCCTAGGATTGGATTGGAATAACGTTCCTCACATCAGACTCGTAGATGAAAGTTTCTCCCAAGTGAAAAAAGAAGAAGGCATAGACAATTTAATTGGCAAGATGCCTGAAAACACAAACAAATAGTATTATAAACAGTCTTTTTACCCTTTTTTTATGGTTTGGACATACACAGAATATTATCCTAAGCATCCTTACTTGGTGGACTGGGTAGGGAAGAAGTGGAAAAGTATAATTGAAGCAACAGAGGATATAAAGAGCATAGAACCATCATCAAAAGATAATACTTCAATAATTAGAGGTAATGGTATTTTAAGACCAGTATTTTATCTTGCGCCTGGTCAAGAAAGACAATATCAATTGAAAACAGGCAGACGGGAAGAATTGAAGCGAGTTTCGCTTAGCCCTATGAATAAAGGGGCTATTGGAGATTATGATGCAATACATCAAATTAGCAGACCAATGAATCTAGCAGATTTTGAGGATTTCAAACAGTTTGCTATTTATGGAGCCCAGAGAATTCCCCAAATAGCAACAGAAATTACCAGAGATCCTGCCGAGTTTAAAGAAGATATTCCAGAAAGTGAGTTAGACCTTATTTTAAGAAATAGGGAAAACTGTTTACAAGTGGTTTCCTGGGATATTACTCAAAAACAAATATGTAATGAATTTTCTGGCAATATTACTTTATGGGCAAGTTATAGTCTAAGCGGAAATCATAGAGGTCAAATAAAGCCAAGAGTTAGACATTTTAACGAAAGCCAATTAGATGAACTAGATGCAATCCTAGTGCCCTTAACGAGAACATAATTAATTAAAGTATAGATATTCCGTTTATTTTATAATACTAAATTCAGAATTCTCTGCACCACAATTCTTATTAAGCTATTAATAAATTAACTTACATGAAAAAGAGCATTAGAGTAATAATTCAAGGAGCAATTCAACCAGTATTCTTTAACCGTTTTATTAAGGAAAACGCAGATAAATTCGGAGTAAGGGGTTTCGTAAGGAATCAAGGAGACGGCAAAGTAGAAGTCTTTATCGAAGGAAACATGAATGAAGTAAATGAAATGATTCTAGCCTGCAAAACTGGACCACAACATTCAATGATTCGAAATATCGAAGAAAGAGAAGAAAGATTTCAAGGTTTCAAAGATTTTAGAGTAATGGACTTTTAATAAATTAGGTTAAAACTCTTCCTCTTCCTCTTCTGCCTCTTCATCGTCTTCGTCCTCGACACGAGCATCTCTCTCGTCATCTAAATTATCGACCATGCTTTAATTTCATCCAACTACTATTTAAATTTTGCGAATATTTGAAATTGCAAATATCTATAAATCACATTTTCCCTAGTTCAGCATGGGTCGAGAAGATATTATCATCGAAGAGAGAATAAAAAAAATAAAAGATATTCGAGCCAGCGGTATAAATCCATACCCTAATAAATTTGAAAGAACACATCTAACAAATGAAATTATTGAAAAAAACTCTTCACTAAAAGCAGGTTCAAAAACTCAGCAAAAGGTGAAAGTAGCTGGCCGAGTAATGAGCATAAGAGACTTTGGTAAAATAGCCTTTGCAGTAGTTCAAGACGATTCTGCAAAAATTCAAATAAATATTCAAAAAGATGAAACTCCAGAAAAAACTAGGACGTTGTTCACTAAATTTATAGATGTTGGAGACTTCATAGGCGTAGAAGGAACAGTAATAAGAACTGAACGAGGAGAACTTTCAGTTTTAGCAAAAGGCATAACTCTTCTTACAAAATCTATATTACCTCTACCAGAAAAATGGCACGGCCTAAAAGACGACGAAGAACGTCTAAGAAAAAGATACTTAGATATTTTAATGTCTAGAGAAACAAAAGAGATATTCATTCGTAAATTTAAATTTTGGAATACTATGCGAAATTTTCTTATAGAAAAAGGGTTCATTGAAGTAGAAACTCCTGTTCTAGAGACCTCGGCAGGAGGAGCTGCAGCCACACCGTTCAAAACACATCACAATGCTCTAAATGTAGATGTATTTCTAAGAATTTCAATGGGAGAGTTATGGCAAAAAAAGTTAATGGTTGCAGGATTTGAGAAAACTTTTGAAATAGGCCGTCAATTTAGAAACGAAGGTATGGATGCAGAACATTTGCAAGACTATTCCCAAATGGAATTTTACTGGGCATATGCTAATTATGAAAACGGCATGCAGCTCGTAGAGGAAATGTACAAAAAAATAGCCAAAGAAGTTTATGGCAAGACAAAATTCACAATAGGCGAACATACCTTTGACCTTTCCAAAGCATGGAAAAAAATAGATTATTCAGAAACAATCAAAAAAGAGACCGGTATAGACATATTCAAAGCATCAAATAATGAGATGGAGAAAAAAATAAAAGAATTAAACGGAGTGATAGAGCCAAATCAATCAAAACAAAATTTAATTGATTCATTATGGAAATATTGCCGAAAGAAAATCAGCGGACCCGCATTTTTAATAGGGCACCCAGTAGAAGTCTCTCCATTAGCAAAAAGAGATCCAAAAGACGAAAGAAAAGTAGAACGTTTTCAAGTATTATTGGGGGGAAGTGAAGTGGGCAACGGTTATTCAGAGCTCAATGACTCAATAGACCAGGAAGAGCGATTCATAGAACAACAAAAAATGAAAGATGCAGGAGATAAAGAAGCCCAAGAACATGATTATGATTTTGTTGAAGCACTCAAGTATGGAATGCCTCCAACCTGTGGTTTCGGAGTTTCAGAAAGACTCTTTGCTTTCTTAGAAGGTAAACCAATCAGAGAAACAGTTATTTTCCCTCTAATGAAACCATCAAAATCCGAGGATAAAAAATAAAATGAGCAACGAAATAAATAAAGAAATAGAAAATCAAATAGATCTCATAATAAAAAGCAAAATAAAATCCGCAGTACCCGAGCTTAGCGTAGCAGGAGAAGTCCCAGACGCCTTAAACAAAAAAGTTCTCAAAATGCTCCAAGACGCGTCAGAAAGGGCAAAGGCAAATGGTAGAAGAACTCTTCAAGCCAGAGATTTGTAATTATTTAATTTTATTATGATAAAAATTTAACTAACTAGAAGCAATAGTCCTTCTTCTTTCAATAGGCGCCTTCTTATTTGCCATTTTATCTATAGGAACATGTTTCTGAACATTAGCTTGTTGTTCCGCTAACTTCTCATTTGTAATTGCATTAGATTTCTCTTTCTCATCTTCAGTTTTTTTCTCATCTTCAGTTTTAGCTTCTTCCTTTTTCGCTTCAGGAGCAGTTGCTTTCTTATCTGATTTAACATGTCTTCTAGCATGACGCTCACGAGCAAACTTAACTCTTTCAGGATCATTAACAAAAGTAACATGAACAATGTCTCCTTTCTTAGTTGCTTTTACAGTAACATTTGCAGGAGGAGTTCCGCCACCTCTATGCCAAACTTCATTATTTAAATAGGAATCAATTTTAACATTATCTAAATCTCTATTGGGAACTTTCATATGCTTTGCAATAAATTCTTTTATTGCTTTTACGGCCTTAGAAGTTCTTTTGTAAGAAGGAACTTTAGTCCATTCTTTTCTAAGAGGGATTGTATATTCTCTTTCAAGAGTGTTTGTTGTTTTTGTTTCAACCATTTTATTAGTTAATCTCCTCCAATCTAAGATCTATCTTTTTAGATATTCTTCTCAAAACTTTAACTGCTCTCCCTATTCTAATTCTTTCACCAAATAAAGAAACGATTTCTCCATCAAGCGCCACAGTTACTCCAGCAGGCAAATAGTGAAAAACATTATAAGACATAGAATCCGGGATTCTTTCATAATTTTTATTATTTTCTAACTCTTGTTCAATCTTTGTGCGAATAGTATGGCTATGGTAACGAGTTCCTGGAGTAGAAGATAATGCTCTAAATATTTGTTTCATATTTTATCCTAGATGTTTCTTACCTGTTCTACGAGGTTTGATTTTCAATTTAGTTCTTCTCCAGCTTCTTCTTACAGCAGTCATAGCAGAAGGATGAACGCGTTTTCCTTTTCCAAACCTGCGAACAACAGCCCAAGCAGGAGCCCACTTAGTTCTTCTAGCGTGAACTGCTAATACAACTTTCTTATGATAACTTTCAGTCATTTTATTCCTTTATTCCTTCAAGTAATTTCTTACCCTTTTCAGTTAATATTCTACCCTTAGCCTTTCCATCTGTTGCCTTAGCTAAAAGCTCAGCAGACTCTCCTTGCTGTAAAATTAATCTCAATATCTTTCCGCTTGCTTTAGCAAAATGTGGTGGCTGTTTTCCTCTATCCTGACGATTTCCATATCTAGTGCGCAATCTTTCAACACCCACTCCAGCATTTCCACGTAAATAAATTTGTCTAAGAATACTTGCAGTTCTATTATGCCAAAAATTCTCATCATCAATAGGACGTTGTTTACCATGTCCACTCTTAACAAACAAAACCCATTCAGGTGCCTTAAATTCTTTATACTCTTTCAAAGCTGAAGCTAACAAAGAATTATATTTTCCAGCTTGAATCGTTCTAATGCCATTCATAAAGACTACTAAAAAAGACGCTTTATAAAACTTACCAAAAGTAAGTTTTATTAAATATTAATCAAATAAGGCATTCTCTCTATCTGCATATATTACTCTATCTGACAAAGTGTGGTGTAAAAGATAATTTTCTACTTCTTCTGCGGCCCTTCTGTCTTCTTCATCAGGATTTACTCGTAGCCCGACACTTTTAGATGGATCATGTTTTGGATAAAAATTATAGGCTCTTCTATGGGTAGACTGATATGGTCTTTCTTTATGAACCATAACAACATATATTTCGAGAGATTTTAAACATTTCCCATAATAATAAGAAATTAGCAAACCAATTTTAATTTTGCAATTTCAAAGATTTAATAAACTCAGCACCACATTAATTAAAAATGATAAAAAGAAAAATACCTCTAGTTTTATCATTCTTTGCAGTCTTAATGGTATGTCTTGCTCTTTTTAGTCTTTATTTTAAGAACAATATTTTGAAAGGAGATAATTATGAGTATGAAATTTGCGATGATAATAATAACTGCAATATGGTTTCGGTAGAGAAAATTATAGAACCAAGCAATGAAACTACTAAGAGTTATGTAGATAATTGGTGGAATGCCAACGGGCTAATTGATGAATGTGAGATGCCTCCAAAATCAGATATGCAATTTGCTTTTAAACAGCACGACCAATCTTTTTTAAGCCATACGGGAACAATTCAAGTTACAGTAACTCCGATTAATTATGAAAATAATTATTTAGCATTACAAATACTTATAGCCGAAGATAAAAACAATGACAATCTTCCAGATGAGTGGGTCTTTTGTGGAAATGTAGATAGTATCAGAGGAAAGGACAAACGCATAATAAATTGCAATGGGACAATGGTAGAATTTGTCAAATTGGTAAATCCAGAGTGGAACCCTTCCAGTTTATATATAGATTATATTTTGGTTTTAAAAGCTGATTAAATTCAATCTCATTTAGCAAACTCTTTCATAGGAGTCATTCTCTTCATAAGAATAATTGTAAAACCTATAATTCTGTAATTATATTTTCCTGGAAGTCCTTTAATAATTTCTTGAGCAACTTCTTCCATACGCGCGCGGTCATTAGTAGCGCTCTTCAACAACTGAACCTTAATCACTTTGCGAGTTTTAAAAGCGCTAGCCAAATGTTCTATCCCTGTTTTAGTCAAACCATTTTTTCCTATTTGAAAAGAAAGTGTTCCAAATCTCATGAGAACTCAACTCCTCCGGCAGGCAAAGCAGAAAGCAATTGTTCACGATTTAATTTTTTAACAGCAGGCATCTTAATATTAATAACTGCTTTAGTCTTATCTATTTTTCCAGGACAAACAAAAGCAATTATCTCACTAGAATTAACTGAGTTTTTAGGCACAGCACGAACAATATCATTTTGTAAAGTTATAACGAGCTCCAAATTAACATTAAAATCTTTAATCTTGCCTTTAACATTCCAACTCCCTGATTTCATATCTCCTGTCTTGTTAAGCTGAGATAATTTAAACATATGCACAGAAGTAGATTTTTGTCCCTCTTTCCATGCCCTAGAAAAACATCCAGTAAAAACTGCGCATTCATTCAAGTCATCACTAGTAACAGCATTTACAGGCGCAAGAATAGCACAAAAAGGTGAGCCAGGAGATTTAGTATGCATTACAACTAACTCTTTTCGCATACTCTTTAACTCGCCAAGCAAAGCATCATTGCTTTCAGCACTCTTGCCTCCAACAACAAGCTTCCCGCCAGAAGTAAAAAACCACCTATACTTTTTGTATTCAATCATAAAATAAGAACAAAAAGTCAGTATATTAAGGTTCCTAAAACTCAATCTCGAGAAATATATTTTTGAATTTCAATAAGAAGTTTATCATAAAATTTACCTTTCACAGAACAAATTTTCTTTTTAATTATGTTCTTATGAACTGTAAATATTCTATATGGTTTAATCCAGCTTTTGAATGGGAGTTTTCCATCTGCAAAACAGTCTTCAGGCATAAGCAAACAGTTATAGTCGCTATTTCTAGTAACCAAACAGCATATTACATCTTGAGTGGAGTTCAAAATGCTATTCGAGATAATTAAAGCAGGACGTTGTCTAAAACTACTTAAATCAGAGTAAGGAAAAGGAATAAGAACTATATCACATTGTTTATAATTCATTCCAAGCCTCATCAGCTTCATTCAGCCAGTCTTTTTTCAAAGTGTCTTCAGAGGCCAACATAGTGAATATTCCTTCAGCATCAACATTTTTATTTATACTATCAAGTTCTACTAATCGCTTTTCAATAACTTTTCTCACAAATTCACTCCACTTTATTTCAGAGTAATGTCTCATCCTAGAATATACTGAATCATCAATTGAAAGAGTGATATTAGTCATGTACTGTTAAGTGAGTTCACTTATTTAAAACTTTCTAAACAGGCCTCAAGTGGCTCCACTTTTCTAACGCCTCTCTCAATTCTAAATTGTATTTTGCATGTTCTTCCAATGTCTCACCCTCGTGAATTGCGTCAATAGCTTGACGTGTAGCCATTGCCCCCGCTCTAGTCCCTTTAGGATGTCCATGTATTCCTCCTGAAACAAGCATGACGCACTCATCCCCGAAAATCTTAAGCAAATCAGGTACTAATCCAGGATGCAATCCTCCAGACGTAACTGGAAACGCTTGTTTTAACCCAAACCAGTCTTGAGCAAATCTAACATTTTTAATCTCTGTAACTTTTTTATCGCGCAAAGTATCGCTAATATTTTTTACTTCCCCAGCAGTTCCAGTAAGCTTTCCAACAGCAGTCCCGGCATGTATTTGGTCTACTCCAATCATCCTCATTAATTTCGCAAGCATATACATAGACATTCCATGTTTAGGATTTCTATCAAACATAGCGTGCATAGCGCGGTGAGCATGAATCGCCATCCCATAATCTCCAAGAGTATTGCGTAAGGTCTGAACTCCAGAATATCCAGTTACAACGACATCAATCATCGCATGCTTAAAACCATAATCATGAAGAAGTTTAGCGCGTCTTTCCATCTCGTGAGTTTCAGCAGTAATATTGATGTAAGCATCTTTATTATCTCCAGTAGCGTGCTCTGCTTTATCGCGCAACTTAGCAATTAACTTAACGCGTTTATCAAAATTATTAAAATTAGTCGAAGTCAAATTTTCATCATCCTTAACGAAGTCAAAACCTCCCATCCACGTTTCAAATCCTATCTCTGCATGTTCGAGATCAGTAAATCCTATCTTCGGCTTAGGCACGGCTCCCAACATCGGTCTGTTGTAAACATTCATCATTTTTCTTATTCCTTGCATTCCATGTCTAGGTCCGGGAAAACTCCTCAAGTAAGATTTAGGAAAATGAATATCTAACAGGCGTAAATTATCAAGGGCTTTCATTCCAAAAATATTTCCACCAATTCCACTAAGCAATTGCGGACAGTTTCCCTTTTCCCACAAATCTAAAGGATAAGCAACTTTTACAATATTTCCAGAATGAGAATAAGCATGCGCCTTCAGCTTATTCATTCTTGGAGGCATCTTAAATAAAGTCGTCCAGGTTCCAGTAGAACTTTCAGACGCAATTCTTCCCATTGCTTCATTTACTGAGATGCCAGAAGCAGGTTCAAAATAAAATAATGCAAGCAATTCATCCTTAGCAGGCTTGTAAGAAGAATCTACAAAATCTAAATACCACTCAACCTTCTTTTGCATGACGCAAAAAGACTCTTTTAATTTATAAATCTATGTCAATTATTGAAATTTCTTTAAGTTAATCTGCTATTAATTTTTTAAAAGAATTAAAATATTCCTTTCTTTACAATCTCAAGAATAAAGAAATCTCCATCATTAGAAATAGTTGAACCATCGGCATAAAGGTCCACATTAACTTTCTGTGTACATGCCGCTGTTCCACTAGGAACACTTATTTCAATAATGGCGCCAGCAGTAGATCCTATTACTTTTCCAAATTCATTAGTTTTTGTATTAAGAGGAGTTCTAAACAAATCTTCGGTCTTTCTTTGACCAAGAACTTTAACACAGTTATCTCCTCCTTCTTTACTTAATTCAATTCCATAATTCAAAGTATCTCTCGTAATTTTCTCGCCTCCAGGATGTTGTGCTCCAATAGCAATTCCAAAGCTATCAGTCCCTGGTTTAATTCTAGCCATATTTGTAGATCCTAATTTAACCAGAATATTCCCCTCAGTATCATCAAATAACGTGGTAATTTCATTCAAAACTCCTTCATTTAGAACCTTAACGCTTTCAGTCGAACCAGTAAAAATAGTCCTCACCAAAACCAATCCAAGAACAAGCATACTCATCCCAATAACAATCACAACAATAGTCCCTATAGAAAGTTCAAGAGCTCCATCTCTATTTTTTCGCATCATAACTATTTATCCCGCAGTTCCCTGCAAGTTAGAAAGAGTGCTCCCTACAAAATAGTATAAGTAAACTACAAAAACAATTCCTAAAATAAATCCTATTATAGTCAGTATAAGTCCCCAGACTGCCCATTTATTTTTAGAATGTCTATACTGATATAGCGCAAACCAAAATCCAATAAATCCAAATAAAACACCCGCAACCCCAGAGACAATAGCCATAATTCCAAATATAATTCCGACAACCCCAGCACTATTATCTCTATGTTTATCAACAACCTCTTGTTTCATACTACGTCAAACTCATAAGTGTTTATAAATATTACTAAAACATCACATTTATTAGTATTAATAATTTACAACTTAAATGAGAAAAGGGGTTTCTCCAATAATTGCAACAGTACTTCTAATAGCAATTACTGTAAGCATTGCTTTCCTAATATTTTCATTCGGAAATAAATTTATTACCCAGCTTTCCCCTGCTCCAGATTGCAGTGAGGTAATCTATAAGGCAGGAATATACGAAACCATCAAAGGTTATATATTAGAAATCGATAACGCCGGAAATATAGACATAGAAGGATTTAATTTTATAATTTCAGACGAGTCAAAAGGAGAAAAAAATCTTGAAAAAATTAATATTAAAGTTAAAGCAGGACAATCTATTTCACAATTAATTGATATAAAAAATAATATTCAAAATAGAGAATTAAGTATCGTTCCGATAACAAATAATATCAAAGGTGAAGCAATGGCTTGTGATTTCAGAACTGCTAAAAAAATTAATTTAATAAATGAGATAGAAATTCCTCTTGTTTAAGCTCTTTGGTCAGGAAAAAGTTCTAACTGAGAAAACCTAGGTTTTTGAGGTCTTTCTTTTAGGGAAAGAATAAAATATAAACTTCTTCCTAAACAAAAGTAATACTCCTTAGGGCCTATAAAATCTCCAGCAGTTCCAAGTGGAAAGTAGGTATGTCCATCAGGCGAGCATTCAACATAATGGTGACTATTATAAGGAATAACAAAATGATTCTCTCCAGCCCTTATCTTTAATGGGCTTACATTAGATATTCCATTACTTAATTGAGTAGATAATCTATGGATATTAGCAAGAGTCCCAGTTTCATGAATATCTTGGGCTAAATAAATTCCATCTTTTCTTCTAGATATTTGCCATACCGTATCAACGGGAAGTTGCAGTGAAATATCTACCGTTCTTCCTGATGGGATTGTCTTAAATGTTAAATCCATCGCCGTTTGTTCAGGCAATGGTTTCAGCCCTCTTTTCATAACAAAGTCAAGAATTAAGGATTTATTAAGATTTATGGCTTAGAAAATAAACATAATTTTCAACTCTCTTGCAGCCTTCAGTTTCACATCATCTTACTCATGCAAGATAATCGTGTGCTCTCCCATTGAGCTACGGGACCAACAGAAGTGTATAGAAAAACCACTTTTAAATGTTTTTAAAGCCTATAAATTTTATCTTCTCCAAATAACTTCTCCCAAAAAGGTCCGGTTAAAAGCGTCCGCAGGCCACTCAGCAAGTGCAAAATTTTCAGACGGTTTTTTCCTCTGCGTCAAATCAATCTCCAATCTAGATATAGCATCACTTCTATCTCTATCTAGAATTTCACCATCAATAAGAAAATAGTAAACTCTATATTTAGATTCCTCCGGACAACATCCTAAAGACAATCCAGTTATTGCAGGATAATTTCTGGCAAAATCTATTATCTTCTTTTCAGCCGAAGAATAATTGACCATAAAAACAATAAATAAAATGACTAAATAAATATTTCTAATAAAAATAAAAGTGTGAGTCAGGCATAGGCCAGATTTTGTCGAAGCTCGTCTTTGCAGACGAACGCTGCGTGCTAACATCTTTCTAAGCCCGCGGTTGTAGCGGTTGCATCAGCGAAGTCGCCCGTTTCATCCTATCTCTTCCTTCTTAGCTTCCTGCAAAGTTCATTGCTCCGGAAGAGCGGTGTCGTTTCTGTTGCGGAGCTCTATCTCGCGACAGCCACCCTTTCAAGTGGTCGCTTTAATCGATGTCCGGACCTTCCTCAAAGGAGAATTCATTAAAATCCTTGTCTATTGAAAGACACCTTCGGAGTTAGCTACCCGACTCACAAAATATATGAAAAATAGCCATATTTAAAACTATGCTCTTTCTAATAATAAGATGAAAATAGAAAAAAGAGAATCAAGAAAAGAAAGAATAAAAAGAAAAATCAGGGAAGAAATAAGCAAGGCTTACAGACACAAACGCCTGATTGTAGGAATAATCTCTTTTTTAGTTTTAGTTACAATATATTTGTTTAAAGATTCGCCCTATGTAACTCTAAGATATTCAACATTTATAGGGTTAATAATAGCATTCTATATCGTAGACCACTTATTTGATATTAGATTCAAATTAAAACATTATTTATTTATTATAATAATAGGAACATCCGCATTATTTCTCAGTTATCTGTATTTTACATATCCTCAATATGACAAGGCACAGCACTTTATTCTGCCAATGCTCTTATGTTCAATTATGTTTTTTATGATTAACAAATTAAATATAGCATTGAAATGGAAAATAACATTCACAGTATTCTCAGTTGCAGGAATCCTAGGGATATTTGAAATAGGGGAATACATATTAGACTTATTTTTCAATTTAAAACTTCAAGGAGTTTATTTAAGGGACTTAAAGGGTCTTGAAAAATTTCATCTAATTTTAAACCCCTTAGATGACACAATGGCCGACATGTCATTCGGCCTTTTAGGTTCTTCAATATATGCAGTTTACGCCTGGATTAAATATAAAAAACACAAATAAATAACTTAATTTTTTCTAGATTTTTCTGCCCTTATAAATTGACTTAAAGCATGATTAAGAATGCGTTCTACTTGACCATTAACTTTTCTATCAGATGGTAGTTCACGCCAATCTCCATGATTTCCAGAGTACTTTATCTCCTCTATTCTAGTTCCAAATAAACCACAACAACGAGGAGATTCACGAACAACCTCGACAAGATAATCTTTCTGCCCATTATCTCCACTTAAATGTTCGCACTTTAGAATTCTATAGTTACTCATAACTTACTAAAATAAAAAATCTTTTTAAACATTTATATATTAAGTGTTTAATCAGAACTAATTAGTTTAAAGCCTAGTAAAACTATATAAATCAACATCTTCAAAGAATATTATGGCAATAAAAAGAGATGACAATTTCGAGGACGATGAGGAAGATTCAGACACAAACCAGATATTAACTTTTCCAACAATTTTAGTAGGCGTAATCTTAATTATACTTTCAGAAGCATTTTTCTACCTCTTAAGTTCTAAAACAGGCTCGCCGTTCGGATTGACTCAAATGGTCTTTGCATTAATGCTCGCGATAGTAATCACTTTATTTCTTCTATGGATTAGATGGATTATGTTCAGCGACAAATATATGGGGTTATTCATAAGCCTAGTAGGAACAGTTGCAATGTATTACGCCCTAACAAGAAAATATCAAGGCACTTACACGACGATATTTGCAATAATTGGAGCAATATTAATCTTAGGTTATACAGTCATTCAATTCGTTCAGGCGAATAAGAAATAATTAAATCGATTCCAAGCCACTTTGCTTATTTTTTCTATCTCTTCTATTTTGCATCCAATCTTTGAAATCATCTGCATACCATACTGGAAGCATCATAACAAAACCGCCTAATCTCCCATTATTCATAGAATCCATGGCATCTTGAAGATAATCTTTTTTTGTCTGTCTAAAGTCTTCTTTCATAGCATCAACAAATCCATACTTTCTTACATTTTGAAAAAAATGGCTAATGCTGTAATTCATATAAGAGGTACAAAATTGCCTTATTTAAAATTAATTAGTTTATAGGTTAATAACCAATTATCCAATATCTTTAAATAAATATAATTTATCAAAAAATATGGTCTCCTCAAGGGATAAATCTCCAATATATGAACAGGTCTTTCCAGACCTAGTTCTTATCGGAGTACATCACACAATTGAGTATATAAGACCCAGAAAAATTCAAAAGTTTGAAAAAACTTTGACTGGTTTAGACCACTTAATTTTTGAAGGAAGAGAAAAAGTGTTGCTTGAAAACATAAAATCAAGAGTGGATAGTTATGAATCTCGCGCTATGAACTCATTTAATGGAGAAAAATATTTTCTAGATGAATGTGCAGATTACGCTAGCCATCTTCTTGAACAAGGAGTGTCCTTGGAATTATTTGGCATATTTAAGGCTCTACGGAGTTTAGAATCTCATCAAGGCAGGAAAAAGGACTTAAGAGATTATCTAGAATTAGGGCAGTTATGGTATTACGGATTTGATAAAGTTCCAATATACAGAATAATCGAATTATTTCCTCAATTATTAGATTCTTTTTCTTCTGATAAATCAATAGTAGATTTAGGTGAGGGTGTCAAAAAATTTAGTTTTTACTTAAACCGATTAAGAGACTATAAGATATATTTTCCTGAAATTGTCAAATTAAGGTCAGAACTTCAAGGTCAAAAAGGGGTTATTTTCGGTGCAAATCATGTTCAACCAATTAAAGGACTATTAACTAGAGAAATTAATTCAAATTATCCGACATGGGCAGAATATGTTGAAGGATTAGAAGAAAGCCCAAAACGAGGGATTAAGGCATTAGAAAACTTTGTAACTTTAAACTTCTGATAAATCATAGACGCGCGTACGCAGGAAAAAATTATTGCAAGCAAATCTAAATTTGTGAGCCTTGATTATATATAATGTATAAACCAAATTCTGATTAGAAACTTTAAGAAAAATAAATTTTTCTAAAAAATTTCATTTGAGGCTATTAGTAGTTGTACACTAAACCCCTCGTTGCCTT
>JAGVXB010000002.1 GCA_018303995.1 Candidatus Pacearchaeota archaeon | reverse complement strand
CAAAAAGGAATCACTATTGTGATAACAAATTATGTTTATCAAGAAGTTGTAGATCGTCCGTCTCACATCCCTCGTTTCGAGTTAGGCGCGCTAAAAATCAAAGACTTAATAGAAAAAGGAATAATAAAATTTGCAACTGACTTAGGCCTAGCCCAACAGGAAATAGAAAGTGAAACTCAGCACTGGCTCAGAATAGCAAACTCTTCAATAAGATCAGACAATCACTCCATCGAAATAGTCAGTCCTGCAGAAATGTCTTGCATAGCAATAAGCCACATATTAAACAAAAAAGGAATAGAAAACATAATAGCAATAGACGAAAGAACAACTCGAGTTCTATTTGAAAAACCTGAAAATCTAAGAGATTTAATGTCTAGCAAATTACACAGAAATATTTCGTTAAACACGAGAGAACTAGTAGATACAAAAGAATTTAGATTCATTCGCTCTAGCGAGTTAGTCTATGTAGCAATTAAAAAAGGATTTATAGAAATAAATGACAAACACGCCCTCGAGGCATTATTATATGCAACAAAATTCAAAGGCTGTTCAGTCTCCTGGGAAGAAATAGAACAAATGAAAAAGTTATAAAAAAATATATTTGATTCCTAATATAATGGACCCGGAGGGAATCGAACCCCCATCTTCCGGGATCTCCAAAAATTCTGGAGCCGAAGATTCTAACCATTAAACTACGGATCCCCGTCCATAACTTCTGGAATCTTGTTTAATTCTCCAGCAGTTAATACATAAATGGTATTTTTGCCAATTAAAAACCTATCTTTTGAAGGTTTTTCGCTTAACAATCTTTATAAATAACCCAGACATCTATAATACATGCATAAAGAAAAGGGGCACGAACATAAAGCCACATCAAAGGCAACTTTAGAAGAACAAACGATTCATAGCCTTGTAGAACTACAGAAAGTGCATATAAATTTAGCAGAAAAATTTGATAAACTAACAACTCAAATTGAAAACCTTCTAGCACTATTCGAATTAGCAGCAAGAAACTTCGCAAAACAACCAAACATGCAAAACACAGAAAAAGACAAAGAATTCCTAGATAAAATAGATAAGCTATTAGATCAAAATAAACTCTTAGCTAAAGGTCTATCATTAATGGAAGAGAAAATGCGGGAAAAAATTTACGGCGTAAATCCAACAGGAACAAGACCACAATTTAGACCAAGCCAACAAATGACTGCGTCCAGTCCAGTAGAAGAAATATAATCATGGAACAACAAAATATAGGAGAAATCTTTCTCATTAATTTTTTCAAGAGTGTTCTGTCTGTAAAAACCCCATTAAACAACTTGCAAAATTCCAAAGAAGAATATGAACAAATGGAAAGATCAAATTTAAAACCAGAAAGTCCAAAAATACAAATGGTTCCTCAAATAATAAAAACAATAAATATCAAAAATGATTAAAATAAGAGGAATGACTCAAAAAACTCAAGTCAAATTAACAATAGAAGAAATATATGATTTAATTGCAGAGTTTTCTCAAAAAACAAAAATACCTGTAATAAACGGCTCAATAAAAGCTGCTCTAAATAACTTAATTATCACAGCAGCACTTTCAGAAACCCTTGGACCTAGATTTATACTTCAAAAAAAAAGGCAGAACAACACCCAATTCTATTAATTCAAATCCCTCATTTTGTAAACCAAACTCTCATATAAAGGCGCAAGCTTCTCACGACCTTTAGAGTCAAGATTCTTATAAGCCTCAACAATAATGGGCATTCTAACAACAGCAACTTTAGGCAAATCAGTTACATCCCGTAAAGCATCAATAATCATTTTTTCAACACGACTCGAGTCACTAGTAAAACTATGAATCGAAGAAACATTATCAATTCTTGGAAGACCCAGACCATTAGGTAAACTCAAACTAACCTTATCATCTCCAATTTTCTTCCTCAATAAAATTAAATAACTAAGAATTTCTTGCCTAATAATTTTATTATCAAAATAATCTAATTCAGTCAGTTCATTATAAATTCTAATAGCCTTTGAGTAGTCTTTTTTATCTAAAGCACCCCTACCCGATAAAATCATTTTCTTATAATCAGGAACCAAAAACCCCCCAAAAAACAAGAATAAAACAATCATCGTAAATAAAACGGCCCATAAAACCCATGGAACAGATTTATTTGATTCAACGATCGAATCAGCTTCCTGAACAGACATCCCCAATAACTCGGGAGAATTAACATCTCGGATTCCAAATAAGAGTTTATCTATAAAATCAGTTATTTCTTGTTCAAGATCATGAAAACTTGAAGAACCAACAAAATTTATTCTTAAATTATTATCTTTATCTCTAGACATAACGACCGCTTCATTTGCAGATTTAGAGCCTTCACTACGCCCAACATGAAATGCAGCAATCAGTCTAGACCCGGTAGAACGCCCAGAGCCGCTTATAGTGGATCCGGGAGTTACAGGAACACTAGGCCCCCGTTCACCAGACGTAGATATACTAATAGGACTATAAACTTCTATTTCGGGAACATTACAAATTTCGCCATCGGCATTAACCCCATTATATCCGAAATTAACAATATTATCAAAAGAAACAAGTCCAATAGGATATTCACATTTTTCTGAAAAAACTCCACCTTCAACTTCTATAACCTCAGAAGGAATAATATCTGCAACATGATTCTCTAACCGTTCAACAGATGTAGCGACTTCTCTTTCTACAGTCAAAACCCAAACAGCTTCCGCTCTCTGGAATTCTTGACGTTCATTTACTTCACCAGCAAGTATCCCATTAATTCTATCAAGCTCACCTTTAATATAATCAATATCCTGAGTCATTAAGCCTTGAAAATTGTCAAGATCACTAGACGAATATCCCTTAACAAGCATAGAAGATTTATCATATCTAGAAAGAGAATTTAACAAAGCATTTAAGATGTTTTGTCTAATTCTTATTAAATCCTCTTCTGACGCAACAGTATTCTCTCCAACCACAGTCCCATCATCTCTCACAGTACCTGTAATATCAGATACATAATCTGCACTTTGAGAAACCCCATCTGAATTACTTTCTACTTCATCAACAACATATTCAGGAGGCGAATTATCGCTGCCAGAAGGCATTGAGGCTATGAATTCACCATAAGTTATTGAAGCAAATCCTATTATCTTCGCAGAATACCATCCAGCATAAGCAATAGAAAAAACAGTAAGCGTCAAAGCAAAAACAACAAACAACAAAGAAGTAAAATTCAAACTATCCCCATTGCCTCTTCTAAACACCATCATTAAAGAACAGCAAAATAACTTATTAAAACTTACCTAAACCTCTATAACTAAGATTTAAATAAATCCAAGAACTAAGTTAAATTATGAAAGAGATAATAGTAATGAGTCTTGGAGGAAGCCTCATAGTTCCAGAACATATAAACACAACATGGATAGACAATTTCAGAAAAACAATAACAATTTTGACTAAAAAATACAAATTTGTAATAGTTTGCGGCGGTGGCTTCATAGCCCGCGAGTATATCACAATATTAAAAGAAGAACACAAAAACAAAAAAGAACAATCTCTTGCAGGAATTCAAATAACAAGAATGAATGCTAAAGTAATGAGTGAAATATTTGGAAAAATAGCAAACAGTCAAATTCCTTTAGAAATGAAACATGTAAAAAGCATGCTCTCAAAAAATGAAGTAGTCTTTTGCGGAGCGTTAAGATATGCCCCAAATCAGACATCTGACAGCACAGCGGCAAAACTAGCGCAATATCTCAAATCTAAATTCATAAACCTTACAAATGTTGACGGGCTATATACATCAAATCCATTAAAACACAAAGACGCTAAGTTCATAGAAAAGATATCTTGGAAAGAATTTGAAAAAAAAGCGTTAGAAATAAAATACAAACCAGGGCAGCACTTTGTTCTTGACCAAAAAGCTTCAAAGATAATAAAAAAACACAAAATAACTACATACATTTTAGGAAAAAGTTTAAACAATCTTAAAAACCTCTTAAACAACAAAAAATTCAAAGGAACAACAATAGAACAATGATAAACACAACAAACATAGAAGAAGCTAAAAAACTACTAAAAAAAGAAGAAACTCCTAAAATAGTTTTATCACAAAACGATGAATTTAACAGAAAAATCTTAGAACATGGTAAATTTGACATCCTCTTATCTCCAGAAACAGGCCAGAGAAAAAATAAAATACGTCAAACAGACAGCGGTTTAAACCATGTCTTAGCAAAAATAGCTAATAAAAATAACCTTGCAATAGGCCTTAACTTAGAAGAAATAAAAAAACTAGAACCTAAAAGCAAAGCAGAAAGACTTTCAAAAATAAGACAAAACATAAAAATATGTAGAAAAGCAAAAACAAAACTAGCTATTAAAACATCGAGTATCGAAGAAGCAATGAGTCTTTTACAAAATCTGGGAGCTTCAACACAACAGGCAAAAGAAGCAATAGTTTTTTAACCTATAATAAACACATGTTAAAATCAAAAAATCGATGCACCACCACACACTAAAGTGTGTGGTTTTAATGGTGCTCGATTTTTGGATGCTCAAGATTTCAAACACTTTAAAAAGTTAGATTTCTAAGAAATCTTGACATGGAAAAACTAATAGAATCACTATCCCAAATAGAAAGAACAATCATTCCCCATTTACACAAAAAAGTAGACGAAATAGTAAACAAAACAAATTTAGATAAAACAACCGTCATAAGAGCCCTAACATTCCTTGAAAGCAAAGGATTATTAAAAATAAATCAAAAAACAAGCAAAATAATAGACTTAGGAGTTAACGGAATACATTATAAAAAAAATCATCTCCCTGAAAGAAAACTTCTAATAACGATAGAAAACAATAACAATAAAACATTTAATGAAATAAAAGAAAAAACAAATCTATCAGATAATGAGTTTAAAGCAGCTCTAGGCGTCTTAAAGAATAAACTTCTAATCTCATTAGAAAATGGAAAATTAAAAATATCATCAACAAAAGAAGAATGTTCCAAAAAGTTCCCGGAAGAATTGCTTTTAGAAAAGACCCCAATAACCTCAGAAAACCTTTCAGAATTAGATAAATTAGCAGTTGAAAATCTAAAAACCAGAAAAGACATATTAGAAATATTAGAAAAGAAAGATATAACCTTTGAACTAACAGAAAAAGGTAAAGAGATAGCAGGTAAACAAATAACCTCTGATTTAATTGAAGAATTAACTCCTGAAATTATAAAAGAAGGAATAAAAAATAAAAAGTTCCGTAGATACGACTTTAGCATAAAAGCTCCGTCAATATACGGCGGAAAAAAACATTTCGTCAATCAGTCAATAGAACAAGGTAAAAAAATATGGCTCGAACTAGGCTTCAAAGAAATGACTGGAGACCTCACAGTCAATTCATTCTGGAATTTCGACGCACTATTTACAGCACAAGACCACCCTGTAAGGGAAATGCATGACACATTCTTCATAAAAGACGTCCAAGGTAAGTTACCTGAAGAAAAGACAGTCCAAGCAGTCAAAAAAGCACACGAACAAGGCGTAGATAATAGCACAGGATGGAAATATAACTTCAACGAAAATGAAAGCAAAAAGGTTCTATTGAGAACACATACAACATGCCTATCTGCAAAAAAGTTAGCAAGCCTAAAAAAAGAAGACCTACCTGCTAAATTCTTCTCAGTAAACAGAGTATTCAGAAATGAAACTCTAGATTGGAAGCACGGATTCGAATTCAATCAGGCAGAAGGAATAGTAATAGACCCAAATGCTAACTTCAGACATTTGATAGGATATCTAAAAGAATTCGCAAAAAAAATGGGCCATGATAAAATAAGAATTCAACCAAGCTATTTTCCATATACAGAACCAAGTTTAGAAGGCTCAATATGGAACAACGAAAAGAAAGAATGGGTAGAAGTTTTAGCAGCAGGAATATTCCGCCCTGAAGTAACCATTCCACTTTTAGGAACGGCCATGCCAGTATTAGCTTGGGGTCCAGGATTTGACCGTTTAATGACTGAAGCACATAAAATAAAAGACCTACGAGAGTTATACAAAAATGACATAAATCACCTAAGGGAGCATAAAATACTAATCAAATGATAACTAAAAAAAGTTTCAAAAAGGAATGGAAGAACCTCATCTTCAATGGATTATTTGCTCTTCTGACAATAATAATAGTAATAGCCATTCACAATAATATTTTATATGCAACAATATTGCTTGTAATTATTAGTGCAATAGGATTAATCAAATGGAATTCAAAGATAACTCTAGCCATGTTCTTATTTGGCTCGTTATTTGGAGCATTTTCAGAAATGATAGCAATAAACTACGGTATCTGGAGCTATACAACAACAAATTTCATTAATATCCCAACATGGCTTTTTTTAGTATGGGGAAATACTGCAGCATTCTTATACCAAACAGGATTGGAAATAAAAAGAATGGGAGTAAAAGAATAAAATGACAAATATAATATTTTCAAGAAAAGAATTCGAAAAACATATTAAAATAACTCCTGAAATCCAGGAAAGAATAACTTTATTTGGAACACCGCTAGAAAACGTTTCCCAGGAAAATGTTGAGATAGAAGTTCTTTCAAACAGACCAGACTTAATATCTTTAGAAGGATTCATGCGTTCATTTAAAAAGTTTTTAGGAAAAGAGCCAGGTTTAAAAAAATATGATATAAAGAAACCAGAAAAAAATTACCGGGTATATGTAGACAAATTAGTAAAGGAAATTAGACCTTATGTGTCCTGTGCAATAATAAAAAATATCAGCTTAAATGAAGAAAAATTAAAAGATATTATAAATTTACAAGAAAAACTTGCCCTAACATTAGGAAGAAACAGAAAAAAGATAGCAATTGGAATCTATCCTTTAGATAAAATAACCTTCCCATTATATTATACCTCAAAAGAGCCAAAAGACATTAAATACACCCCATTAGGCGCAGATCGTGAGCTAACTGCAGATGAAATTTTAATGTTACATCCTACAGGTAGAAAATACGAGCACTTACTAAAAAATCAAAGAAGATATCCAATATTTATAGACTCAGATAAAAAAATAATATCAATGCCTCCAATAATAAACTCTGAATTGACTGGTCGAGTCGATACAAAAACAAAAGACTTATTCATAGAATGCACAGGAACTGACAAAAATGTCATAGAAAAGACTCTAATAATAATTGCAACATCTTTAGCGGAACTAGAAGGTAATATTTACCAAGTAGAAATTATAGATAAAGAAAAATACAACACTCCAATCCTAACCAATCAAAAAATAAAAATATCTCTACAAAATGTAAATAAACTCCTGGGACTGAACTTAACAGAAAATCAAATATCTCAATTATTAGCAAAAATGGGACACAATTATAAAAACGGAGTTGCAGAAATAGCTCCTTGGAGAATAGACATTTTACACGAAGTAGATTTAATAGAAGACATAGCAATAGCTTATGGATATAATAATTTTAGCCCAGAAATTCCAAACATTTCAACATCGGGACAAGAATCTAAAGAAAGCATAATAAAAAGAAAGATTTCAGAGATCTTAATAGGCCTAGAACTATTAGAAATATCGACATATCATTTAATTAAACCAGAAGAAGTTGAAAATTATAATACAAAAGACGCCCTAGAGTTATTAGATTCAAAAAGCGAATACAAATACCTTAGACCCAATCTTTTAATCCCTATATTAAGAATATCCTCTGAAAACAAAGACGCAGAATACCCTCAAAAACTATTCGAGATAGGTCGAGTCTTCAATAAAAATGTTCAAAAAGAAAACGGAATAGAAGAAAATGACAATTTAATCCTATCAATCTCTCCAGCAAACGCAACAGAAATAAAAAAACATCTCGATTATTTGTTCAAAATGCTAGATCTAGAGTATTCAATAAAAGAAATAACAAAACCACATTTAATAGACGGCAGAACATGCGCAATACTCTTAAACAACAGGCCAATAGGTTATTTCGGAGAAGTCCATCCAAACACATTAAGAAAACAAGGCATCCAAATGCCAATAGCATTAGCTGAAATTTCTCTAGAAGAAGTATACAAACTAATCAATTAAAATAGTCCCTATTACTTTTCTTAGAATTAGAAGCATTTTTCCAGTTTCGCTCAAGAATTCCTAAAATTTTAAGCAATTCAGCACGTTTATCATTCCAAACACCAAAAGCCTTCAAAATAAATTCAACTTCGTTACTATCATCAGAAACTACATCTAATTTATAAGATATCAACTCAACTTCCATAAAAGAAGAAAAAACCGAATCAATTATTTTCTTATCTTCGGGAGTAATTTCTTTAAGTAGCATCATAAACATCGGTGGTGCTTGAGAAGGATTAACAATAGTCTCAATTAATTTAAGATAATATGCAAACTTATCAACAATAATACGACGAATATCTTTAAGCAAAACCCCTGAATCTTTTTTAATTTTACCTATTTCAAAAGCAGAATTCATCTCATCAAAACTAGGTAAAGAGTACTTCTTCTGCAATTTAGAATAATTCTCAATAAGTTCAGTAAGTTTCATAAACAGTAGCACAATAAAGGATATAAAAAGGCACCGATAACCGAAAAAATGGACTACCCCGAAAATATAGGTATATTTACAATAATAAATAAAATTGCAGAGACTAAAAAAAGTATAGTTTTCTTAGGAGAAGACACTAGACTAAAAAGACTAGTTGCAATAAAAACTCTAAAACCCGGATTAGAAGAAGAAAGAACAACTCAGTTCATAAAAGAAGGACAAAGACTTGCAATGATAGAAACTCATCCAAATCTAGTGCAAGTATATACTTCAGGAGTTTGTGAAAATGGACAACCATTCTTAGTTATGCAATATGTTCAAGGAAAAACATTAGAAGAAAGATTAAGTGAAGATCCACTTAATAAAAAAGAAGCTGAAAAAATTTTAAAAGAAGTTGTACAAGCAACAGCATATTTACACAGTGCAGCACATGAGCAACACAACGACATAATTCCAAGAAATGTAATATTAGGAGAAAGAGGAACATGTTTAGTAGACTTAGGAGGAGCTTTGAATTTTAGACCTGAAAGATTTGACGATATTCAAGCAATAGGACATCTTGCAAAGAACCTAGAAGAAAGAATTACAGAACCAAATAAAAGTTATGTTTCTACAATAAGAAAAAGAATTCTTGATGGAGAATTAAAAACGGCAAAAGATATAGAAAACGCCATATATAATGAAGAGGAAAAAGAAAGAAGAAAAATAACAAGAAGAAAAATGATTGGCTTAGGAGCAAAGGGACTCATAGCCATAACAGGAGGATTACTAATATATAATGAAATAGAAAGAAGAGAATCATTAGAATATACAGTAAGTAAAATAAAAAGCATAAACCCTGAGGAAAAATCAGAGAATTTTAAAGAATTGTGCAAAGAGTTATTGGAAAGACTTGCAACTAAATATGAAATATTAATAGATTCAGATAAAATACCAAGAAAGGCATTTCCATATAATATCCCTGACGGAACATCTAACCTAGTTCCAATAACAAATAATTGGGAATGGACTACAGGATTCTGGCCAGGAATATTATGGACGTTAAGCAATCATTCTAAAAAAAACACTCTAAAAAAAGCAGCTGAAGATTGGACAAATGACGTAGCTGAATCTCATAGTGAAGATGATAGAACAATAAGGGCAATAAGATGTTTCTATTCCTATGTCAAAGCATATGAAACAACTGGAAAAAAAGAATTTCGAATTAAAGGATTAGAAGCAGCAAGAAGAATATCAGAACTGAGCAAGCCAGACGGAGATTATTTGAGATATTATAGCTCAATCGGCCCTGTTGTTTATCTAGATAACATGGAACTTGCAATTCCACTAATGCTATGGGCAAACAAAGAAGAAAGAGACGAAAAAATGAAAGAAATAATCCTAAGACATTCAAAAATAACAATAGAAGCACTAATTAATGAAGACGGCTCTTCAATACAATGCGCATCAAAAGAGGGTGAAAGATATGCTCCTGCATTAATCAAAGGTTTTGGAAAGGATGAGAATTCCTGTTTTAGTAGATCTCACATAAGAGGAATAAATGGTTTTCTGAGTTTAGCTGAACACTTAAAAGAAGAAGAACACTTAAGAGTTGCAGAATTAATGATAAATTATGCATTAACAAATATGCCAAAAGACAGAATATTAAAATACGATTTCAAAGACCAAAATCCGGAAGCACCTATAGATACAGCTTCAACTTCTGCCCTTGCGCTTGCCTTAGGAATGCACGAAAGAATAACAAACGATGGAAAGTATGCCAAAGAGAGAGACAAAATATTACATGCCCTTATAACAAGACATCTTGCAACAAATAGAGAATATCAAGGAGTTATAAAAAATGGATTCATACGGGACACATTACCAAAATGTGGAATAATTTACGGAGACCATTCGTTCATAATGGCACTAGAAGAAGCTAAAAATTAACTACCATCATCAGAAGGATAATTAGGCTCAGGTTCAGGAATAATAACCAACCTAGTTCCAGGACCTATTACAATAACTCCCCTAGAAGTAGGAATTTCTACAGATTCTGAAACAACCCAATCCCCATTATCATCTATCGTAATTGTAGTTCCAGGTTGAAGAGTATAAGTTCCTTGATTTGTGACAATCATAACTGTGCTACCAGTAACTTGAACAACATCTGAAGAAAATCTAATATAAAGCAAATATGCTCCTATAGCCACTATTAAAACAACAATGCTAATCAACAACCAAAAAGTTTTTCTATCCATAATTAAGTATAACAAATATTGTTATATATAGCTTATTATCATACAATACATATAATGGTTATAATTATAACAAAAAGTATATATATCTTTTAATCCAAATAAATAGCATATGACTAAAACAAAAAGAAGCATAGTATTACATGGGCCTTCTACACTCACAATATCTTTGCCTTCTCAATGGGTAAAAAAACACAATCTTAAAAGAGGAGAAGAGTTAACAGTAGAAGAATTAGGAAAAGAGTTGAAAATTTATCCAGAAGAAATAAAAAATAGCGAAGAAAAAAAGTTAATAGAATTTGGCATAGGAGAAAGAGTAGGAAAATCATCAATAACCGGAGCGTACAGACAAGGATATGACATCATAGAAATAAACTTCAAAAATCCAAATTATATTCAAATAATTCAAGACATAATATCTAAACAAATGATTGGTTTTGAGATTATACAACAAAAAGAAGACAGTTGCATCATAAAAGATTTAACGGGCCACACCAGAGATGAATTCGAAACAGTGCAACGAAGAATATGGCTTCTAATATTAGACTTATCAGAAGAATGTTTAAATGCGTTAGAAAAAAGAAACAAAAAGAGTATGGAAAGAGTAAAGTTCAAAGACTATACTATAAATAAATTCACAAATTATTGCCTGAGACACTTATTAAAAATAGGGCATTCAAATACCAAACAAACAGTTTTATTATATTACTCGATAAAAAGTTTAGAAGAAATAGCAGATTCTTACAAAAGATTATGTCTTTTTTCAAAAGAAGAAAAGTTCTTAGAAAAAGAAGATTTAGATTTAATAAAAGAACTAAATAAAGAACTTGAATTTTTCTACAATATTTGGTATAACTATAATAGAGAAAACATGGAATTATTAATTGATAAAATAACTAAAATAAAAGAAAAAATAGAATACAAACAACACAGACTATTTCATCTTCAAACAACTACTGTGAAAATAACAGATCTTGCATCAGTAAGAATACAACTAGAGCTTAACTAAAAGAAACCTTTAAAACACAACATTATCTAAAAAAGTCATACGCCTCCGTAGCTCAGTCTTGGTTAGAGTGCGTCCTTGGTAAGGACGAGGTCACGGGTTCAATCCCCGTCGGAGGCTTTTGAGAGGATTGTAAATCCTCTGAAATTCCTGCCGTGTTGTGCGTAGTTCGCCCATAAGTGCAAAGCACCAACTATAGTTTTCTTGACTCCTAGAACTTCTTTGTCTAAAAGAAGTTGTAGGTTCAATCCTCGGCGGAGGCTTGATTAAAATGCTTTGCATTTTAGCCTCCGACGACAATAAAAAGTCCTCAGAGTTTTTTCATTCGGCGAAGGCTTTTCAGTCCAAACATCAAAATTTTAAAACAACTGCCAGTTAACAGAATGCATCCTTAACGGAAGAGAACTTTCCCATTTCATAAATTCCTCAAAAAAGCTTTTCCACTCTTTTTCATATTTCTTTCCTTTATTAGAAAAATAAAAAAAATCCTCTTCGGGATCGCACTCCTTCAAAAATTTAGAATAAGGAATCAAATATTCACGACACAATACATTAAACATTAATAAACTCACTTCGATAAGAGTTTCTGGACTAATTTTTTTCACAAGATCTGGAAAGAGTTGCACATATTTGTTAAACAGAACTATCCCATTATCATATACGGGCTCCTGTAAGAAGTCTTTTCTATTTTTTTTAACTACTTGAAATTGTCTTATCTCTTCAAATAAACGAGTATTCTCTTCAAGCATTTCAGAAGCCACTTGTTTAAGGTAAGTCCAATACTTATTCTTAAAATTTAACTTTATCTCTTTCTTCTCATCTTCACTAAGATTTTCCACACGACCCTTCATCAGAAGTTCTTTCAAGGTTTCATTCTGGCGAATGAACATGCCAAACAAAGAATTAATATTAATAACAATATTAGTAACTTTTGTATCTCTATCCGTAACATTAACCATAAAAAATACAAGTAAAAAAGATATATAAAACCTTACTTTAAGTTTAATTTATATTATTAAGTTAATATTTTAGCAGTATACATTTCATAAATATAATGAATACTAAAAAGAAAGTTTTACAAACCCTTAAAAACCATCTAATTAAACTTATTACTTCATGGGCAATTTATATTCTATTAATACAGGTAAAAAAGATTTACCAGAAGAATTTAGAAATCTAAGAAGTATTGGAAAAGACATAGTCACAGCTCTCAGACAAGCAGGATATTCCCATAGAGAAACTTCATTTGAATTTGATGTAAATGAAGATGAAGGAATAGTTACATTAAATTACAGAGACAGACCAGTAGCCGAAATTATTGCTCAAAGAAACGATAATAATGTCTCATTAAATGAATTATGGATAATTGGATGGAATAAACGTCATGTTGATGCTTGGATAAAAGCAGATAACAACACAAATCATATAATAGACGAGGCACATAAAAGAGAATTCAAAGGAGTTTATACATTCATAGAAAACCAATTGAAATCTAAATTAGAATTTATAGAAAGACCGTATATCGGAACAACAGTATACAGAAACAATTTCAAGGGTTCTCAGGCAACCACTCGCTCTTAATAACATAACCCACAATAGCAATTCCTTTATCAAACAAGTGTGAAATCCAAGAAGAGTATTCATCAACAAAATGCTCGCGATTAACAGAATCACTAATAGCCAAGCCCTGATTGCTAATAATTAACAAAGCCCCTATTGCAAAAATCTTAATTAAAATCAATAATATTTTCATAGTTCAACCTGTCTTATTAGTCATATTCCAGTCAAAAAGTGCTACATTCCCAGTAATAGTTGCCGTAGTCTTCCCAAAATTAACAACCCAGTAAGCATAAGACTTTAATCCAGAAACAAAACCTTCGAATGTGTATAGGTCAATATCATTAGTACGTACGACGTTAAAAAATGAAAACAAAATAAAAATAAAAAGAATCCCTATTGAATAAGTCCACCATTTCTCATACCTGAAAGAGGTAATCTTAAAAAAAAGCACGACTGCAAGCAATATAATTCCAATAAATACCCAATTCACCATTTTTCCTCAAAATCTGAAGCATTTAGTTCTATAAATATCTTACTAAGCAGGCCCAGGACTGCCGAAACGCCCATCTATAATTTTACCTCTTTCCACAACAGGCTCATATCTCCGAACATCTCCATTAGAACAAAATTCTAAACCCAAGGCTCTAGTTAAATAAAACATTGGAGGTATATGCGAAGGGCTTATTCTAGAATTTTTATCACCAAGTCTTTTAGTTAAATCTAAATCATAATTAGTAACATCTCTTCCACCACTATCCACACCCACATCTTTACTCATTGTGTAAAATACTAAAATTTAGAGTATAGCGAAAGACTTTTGTTTTTTCCCAGATTAGTCGTCTTTCGCTAGATAGCAAAGGCGCGAAAGTGGGGAAATTAGAGCGTCCTTTGCTATATTTATTCTTTTCCAAAAAAGAGGCGAGGGCAGAGGGGTTTAGGGATCTCTCTGCTCCTCGCCATGCCCCTGCCGGGATTCCTTCAACTCGTAAGAGTTGGAGGGACTGAAGTGTAGGGCGACACTTCAGTGCCGTTCTCCACTATCGCCTAAGCGACAGCTGAGATCATGTTGCTCGTAGAGAGCACAGATATAGTCTCAACGACATCACCTCACATGCGAGTAAAACCCGTTCGAGAGGGCAGTGAACTTGACCACTATTCTACAAGGGCCTAAAGAAAACTAAACAGAACGCTTTAAAAAACTATGTCAAAGTGTTTGAATTGAACAGTAACACTTTGAGCATCCCAAAAACAAAGAATATTGTTTTTTCTATGTCAACACGTTAAATAATCAAAAGCAAATAAATTCCCAAAGTATTCCCAATATAGCTCATCATCGCAAAACCATAAGGATGAACTTTAGTAAAACCAGCAAGCAAAGCAACACCAAGCTCATCAGGCAAAGGAGAAGCAATAATAAACACAACTAAAACATAAACTAAAAAGCTACGTAGTTTTTTAGGAACTATCATTCCAACGCCAGAAGAAATATGCCTTACAAAAGAGTTATGTTTCAAAAGCTTAAACTCATCCATAAAAGACAATCTAATAAATGAAAATATACCAAGGTCAGCAATTAAAGCACCGAAACCCCCAACAAGGGCAGCAATATAAATATCAGGAGGACTCAAAGCTAAAAAGAAACCAGTCGCAATAGGCGTTGAAAAACCAGCAGAAAAAAGCAAACCGCCAAAGAATATTGCCAAATAAATCAAACTATCAAAAGAAACAACCATACCATAAACAGAAGGAATCTGAAAAACAAAATAAGCAACAACTATTGCGATAAAATACAAAGTCAGTTTGGGATATGTAAAAATAAACAGCCTCTTCATAATATATCAAATAAGAATAAGATTATAAATTTAATCAAGAGGCATGTTTCCCATTTCTCCCAATACGCTCATATGTTCTTGATACGATCTTTCATAACTGTCCAAAGCTCTTCTGTCAATCTCTACCCAAGTCTTTCTGACTTCATCATCATCTGGAAGAGTAACCATTCTCACATCGTCAGAAAAATATAAATCAGAAGGCAAAATAGTCAATCTTCCCCTATAATCATGCTCACCCATCAACAATCTAATGAATTATGAAATATAAAGTTAACTAAACAGACTTAGAAATAGTTAAAAATGAAATGCCCATAACTTATTTATGAAATATTCCTTATCTCTTAATTCAAGACCTTTTGAATCTATAAAGAGCGGCATAAAGAAAATAGAGGGCCGAGTTCCTACAGGCCTTGATAAAAACATACAATTTGATAAATTTAAAGCAGGAGATATAATAGTTTTTACTAATAATGAAAATAAAAAAACTATGAAAGTCAGAGTATTAGGAATAAGACACTATAAAACCATAAGATTAATGCTAGAAACTGAAGGCATAAAAAGAGTTCTATCAAGTCAAGGCACTATTGAAGAAGGCATAGAAAGCTATAATCGCCTAGAAGGCTACAAAGAAAGTGTAAAAAAGTATGGTATTTATGCAATAGAAATTGTCAAAATCTAATAGATTCGCCAAAGCTCATCAAATCTATGAACTCTTTGAATCCAGATTACAGTTAATAGCCCCACTCGGATTCGAACCGAGGTTTCAGCCGCCAGAGGGCTGCGAACTTGACCACTATTCGATGGGGCTTTCTTACCCAAAAGCAATGAAAACACTATTTAAGGATTTTCCCCAAACAGAAATCAGAAAAAATAGCAAAAAACCAGCAAAAAAACAATTAAAGTTAAATATAAGTTCAGCATAAAATAAAAATGGAAGAAAAAATAGAGGTTCAAGCGCAAATTATGCAAGAAGAATCTGAAAAAAATGGAAAAAACAAAGCAACAAAAGAGGAAATAGACCATATTCTAAGAGTCCTATCTCCAGGAACAAACTTTAGAACTGCTCTTGAAGGAGTAGTAAGTGCAAAAAAAGGAGCGATAATAGTAGTAGAAATAGAAGGAATACACTCAATCCTCGACGGCGGTTTTAAAATAAATAGTAAATTTGTACCTCAAAAAATAGTAGAGTTATCTAAAATGGACGGAGCAATTATTTTATCAAAAGACATGAAAAGAATCACTCAAGCAAATGTAATGATCTATCCTGACAAAAAAATATCTACGAAAGAAACAGGAACAAGACACAGAACGGCAGAAAGAACTGCAAAAATGATGAATACATTAGTTGTAACTGTTTCAGAAAGAAGAAATGAGATAACTGCATATTACAAAAATTTCAGACACATAGTAAAAAATGTAAACGAAGTATTAAGAAAAGTTAACGAACAAACCCAAGTCATAGAAAAACAAAGAGAATTATTTGACCATCACGTTGAAAAATTAACTCAAATGGAACTTAGAAACTATCCTAATATAGAACAAGCCTCAATAGTATTACAAAAAGGCAGACTAATAGAAAAAATGGCTAGCGATATAAAAATATTAGAACTAGGCAATGAAGGAACAATAATAAAAACCAGACTTAAAGAGTTAACTGCGAATATTGAAAAAGAAATAAACTTAGTAATAAAAGACTACACCAAACTTGATTTTAAAAAATCAAGAACCCTAGTTAACGGTCTTTCATATGAAGAACTCATAGATTCAGAAAATATAATCAAATCCCTGGCTTACGAAAACAACAAAAAAGTAGACAACATAAGAGGATGGAGAATATTATCAAAAACATCCCTAGAAGAATCAGACATCGCCCTATTAACAAAAACACTTACCAGCCTAGGAAAAACAATCCACTCAAACATGAACTCTTACAAAGACATAATAGGAGAAGAAAAAGCACAAATCTTCAAGACAGAAATAGATAATATCAAGAGGACCTATTTCTCGTAAGCTTTAAAAAGCATAAAATTAACACCATAACATGAAACGCTCATCAAGACGCTGGAAAAAGAAAGGTCAAATGCGATGGAAGTGGCAACGCAAACGTTTAAAGAAAGAAAAGCGAAAACGTAAAATGCGTAGAGCAAACGCAGGTTAAAAATAATTCTTAATGTCTAGAATTACGAGAATTGAATAAGTTTTAACTAAAAAATAAGTAACTCTTATTCCTCTAAACAATTATTTCTTAAATCAATAACTGTCGGGTGTATTGTTAAAGGCATAGGAACATTATAATCTCCAATTAATTCCATAATTAATCCCCACGCTCAATAAGCCTACCAACATCAGTATCATGAGCTTCATCTACTACGAGTTTACCATCTTTAGCTATTGAATAACCATGAGATAAACAAATACCATGATTATCAAATGAATAAAAGTCATTACGCCCTTCGCCTCTTTTCCTTTCCCGCATAGCAACCACAAGAGGAAGCAGTTTGGAAGAAAGATCGCACCCTTCGTAAAGAGTTGTTTTAGCAATAAGCAAATTAAAAGAGTGATCTGGAGAAAAAACCTTTTCAGCAGTTAACTGTTGTATTCCTGCTCTTCCCTCTTTAAAAGAAGTCTTACAACCAGGAGCATCAACCCATTGAACATAATGTTGTAGAGCCATATAAATAATCTATTTAAACAGATTATAAACATTATTGCACTAAAAAATACCAATTCTAACTAGCTTTATATCCCATCATAAAAAACAGACTACTCAAACGATTAATATACCTATAAACCTCACTTCGAACATTACCATCTCTAAACATCTTAACTAAAAAAGTCTCCAATTCACGACAACGCACACGACACTCATTAAACCACATACTCGTTTCATTAGTAAATCTAACGAACTTATTAGGAGGCTCACCTAAAGAATCAATATATTCCTCAAGTTCTTTCAAATCCAAATCAGTAATCGGAGCATTCAAACAATCACCAGGACAATTAGCAATCTCCCCAGAGGCCTGCCATAATTTTTGCTGAACTTTCTTCAAAAAAACAGAATGATGAGTATCCAAAAAAAGAGCCATATCCAAAGCACTCTGCAAACTATCAACCTTACCATTAATAACAATCATCAAATCATCTTTCAAATAATGCTTTCCAGAAAAATCTTTAGTAAATCCCTCATCTCCATTAGAAGTATATGCTTTTACCACAAAAACAATCAATAAAACAAAGTAATAAGCTTTATGTCACCACAATAGTTATATCAAAAAGTTTTTGAAATCATACGTAAACTTTTGGATGCTCAAAGTGTTACGATTCAATTCAAACACTTTGACATATGAAAAATAATGAATGAAAACACACAAATCTTTATAATAAACAAATTATGAAAGATAACATGAGCCAAAGTGAAATATGGACTGAAAAATACAGACCGTCGGTATTTGACGACGTAGTTGGACAACAAGAAATAGTAAAAAGAGCAAGCGCACTAGTGCAAGCAATGAACATTCCCCACATAATGTTTGCAGGCCCTTCAGGCACAGGAAAATCAACATTAGCATTAATAATCGTAAAAGAACTTTTCAAAGACAAATGGAAAGAAAACTACTTGGAATTAAACGCATCTGACGAGCGAGGAATCGACGTAGTAAGACAAAAAGTAAAAGACTTCGCAAGAACAAAATCAATCGGAAGCGTCTCATTTAAAGTAATCTTTCTAGACGAAGCAGACGCATTAACACAAGAAGCCCAACAAGCATTAAGAAGAACAATGGAAAACTACACAAACACATGCAGATTTATCATGTCATGCAACTACTCATCAAAAATTATCGATCCAATCCAATCACGTTGTGTCGTTTTCAGATTCAAATTATTAGAAAAAAAAGACATTGTCTCAGTAATAAAAAAAATAGCCGAAAAAGAAAAGCTAAAAATAACTGAAGACGCTCTAGAGACTTTATATGAAATGTCTGAAGGCGACTGCAGAAGAGCCATAAACCTTTTACAAGCAACAGCATCAATAGCCCTGGACATTAATTCAGAAATAGTCAAGATGATTGCCGCATCGGCAAAGCCGACAAATGTGAAAATTGTTTTAGATTACGCACTAGCAGGAGACTTCCTAAATGCAAGAGAAAAACTTCTAGACATAATGTTGAAAGAAAGTGTAGGCGGAACAGACATAATAAAAGCAATTCAAAAAGAAATATGGACTTTGCAGATAGAGCCTCAAATAAAAGTAAGACTCACAGAAAAAACAGGAGAAGCTGAATTCAGAATAGTAGAAGGCAGCGACGAATTTGTTCAGCTTCAAGCCTTACTAGCTTCTTTCGTCTTAGCAGGCAGCAAAGAAGATATTTAGAATTCAAAAAAGTAAATATTTTCTCTTTGACCTATCTCTAAAACTGAAAAGTCTCCGTTTGGAAGTTTCTCCAAAATAACTCTATAATCGCCAACCCTAATACGAAATTCATTTAATCTTCCATGCAATTTTTGGATATCAACACGTTCGCCATTTTGGAATTTCCTTATAGATTTAATAATTTTATCGGCTATAAAAGGATTTAATCTAGATAACTGTTTATCTGCCTTATCAGAAAAAATTATTTTCATCACTTCAACCCGTATTTTTCTTCAATTTCTTCAAGAGTGTAATAATTCCCTTTTTCAATTTCTTTTCTAGATTCTTCTATAGACCTCTTAGTTTTTTCATTAAGTTCAAGATGAGGTTCTATTAAATTCCAAATAACCTCATCATAACTCTCTTTAGAATAGGTTTTCATACTCTGAAGTAAATGAAGTATGCGTTTACTTACTCGAATACTAGTTTGTTCATCTGCTACTTGCATAACATTGCATACATATTGATGTATTTAAACATTTTCATATCAATTAAAAATAGAAAAGCTTAAATACTAATTAGTAATTATTAGATATAACTAAATAACTAAAACATATTAATATGTCACAAAAGTTAGAAGGAATGAAAGTAACGCACTGGCCAACTCTAAATACTGTAATTATGGTAGAGGAGGCTATAAGAGAAAATAACGATAGTGTAATTACAGTAGCCGAGCTTAAAAGAAAACTGCCTCGCCAAGTAAATCATAATACTCTCATTATAATTCTGCAATATCTAGAAAAAAGCAATAAAATTGCCTTTGGCGTTCGCGGAATAAGTTGGATACATAATGAAAATCCAATTTTAAGAAAAGCGATATCTGAAGGATACTCTATATGAAAGAAGTCAATGTTGTTTTATCTTTAGAAGCCAAAGAAGTTTATGATCATCTAAACAGCAGATCTCCATTCTCTAAAAAAGAGAGAATGATCTTGAAAGCAGTTAATTACAAAATAGAGCTAATAAAGAATAATTTTCAATATGGGGAGCCAATCGCAAAGGATTTGATCCCAGAAGAATATAAAGAAAAATATCGAATAAATAATTTACACAGAGTAGAACTGCCTGATTTTTGGAGAATGCTATATAGTGTAACAGCGGGCAATTCAGAAATAGAAATAATTGCATTCGTGCTTGATATCATAGACCATCCAACATACAATAAGAAGTTTGGTTATAGAAAAAAGTAAATACTGATAAAGTAAACATATCCTTAAATAATAAAGCATCAAAAATAAATAATGATAAGTTCAAGCTTCGCCGAGAAATACAGGCCAACAGTCTTAAGAGACTTAATAGGTCAAGAATCAGCAGTCTTAGAATTACAAAAATTTCTAAAAGAATTTCCTAAAAAGAAAGGAATAATTTTACACGGTCCATCAGGAACCGGTAAAACAACTTTAGTTCACGCAATAGCAAAAGAACACAACTTAGATATCTTTGAACTAAACTCATCAGACTTAAGAAATAGACTAAAATTAGAAGAAATTCTCAAACCAGCATCCTTACAACAAAGTCTTTTCAAAATAGGAAAAATCCTACTAATGGACGAAGTTGACGGTGTAACAGGCACAGACATTGGCGGAGTAGCAGAACTAATCAGAATAATAGACAAAACAGCACATCCAATAATAATGACTGGAAACGACATATGGGATTCTAAATTCTCAGACTTGAGACCAAAATGCAAATTGATAGAAATGAAACCTCTATTCATAGATGATATAGTAAAAGTCTTAGAGAGTATAGTAAAAAAAGAAGGACATAAAGAAAATATACACTACCTTAAACAAATAGCCATAAAATCTCAAGGAGATATTCGAGCCGCTTTAAACGACTTACAAACATATGTTCTAACAGATCAGACAAATGTAGACTTCCTCGAAGAAAGAAGTAAAAAAGACAGCATTTTCAATATATTAAAAAAACTATTTCAAGAACGCTCGGACAGTTTAGATTTATTTGATAATACGAAAATGTCTCTAGATGAAATCCTCCTCTGGATAGAAGAAAATATCCCAAGAGAATATAAAGGCAAAGCATTAGCACGAGCCTATTTAGCATTAGCAAAGGCAGACATATTTAGAGGACGCATTTACAGACAGCAATTCTGGCGTTTCCTAGTTTATCAAAATATATTCCAGTCCGCAGGCATAAGTTACGCCAAAGACAAACCAAAAGCCAGTTTCACAAAATACGAAAGACCTCAGAGAATATTAAAAATATGGTTAAACAACACTATAATGTCAAAGAAAAAAACAATCAGCCAAAAATACGCAAAATACGTTCATTGCTCGACAAAGAGAGCAATGCGTGACTTCAGCCTAATAAAAAAGATAATTCAAAACGACCAGATCATTCAAGAACAACTCAAGTTAGGGCCAGAAGAAATAGATTTTATTAAAAGATAAAATCATCCTCTAGTTTTCTATTCGAATTATTCCTAAATGATCTTTAAGCCCATTCTTACTATTTTTCTTCCAAATATCTTTTACAGAGTCTTGAGGAACTTTCCCATAAACAACTCTATCTCCCCAAGCATTAGAGCAAGCAGTTCCATCTGGAAGAACATATAAAAAAGAATCATAAATCGCAGGAATAACTCTAACACGTAATGATGGAAAAGAAACCCTGAGTCTGCTCTCTAAATCTGAATCTAACCCTTCAACTATCTTAGAATTATCTCCTTGAATAAACCATCTTCCAACTCCTGCTTCGCTTAAAAAACGCCCAAATTCTTCCCAGTAATGCACGTCACCCGTACTTGCAACAGATATTACTCTTGTATCAACCCCTTCATTCCTACATCTTCCAAGCATTTCAACTATTGAATCAAAAGATTTTTGTTTTCTAACTTCGTCATGTTCTTTCCCAGAATGAGAATCAAGACTAAAACTCAAACTTGCCCCATTCCTTCTTACCGATTCGTAAACTCTTTCCGGAACAATAATACCATTAGTGTTAACTACAACCTTTATCTTTTCTTCATTTGCATAATCCATTATTTCATCAATAAACGGATGAAGTGTCGGCTCCCCACCAGTAAGATAAAGTCTAAATCCTCCAGATTGTGCAAAACTACGGATAAATTCTCTCGCATCTCCTTTAGAAAGGATATCTTCTTTTTCATTAACTTTCTTCAATACGGGAAGAAGATAACAATAACTACATCTCGCATTGCATCTAAGAGTAGTTGTCCAATGAGCAGTTAACGGACCCGAAAGAGTATAATTTTCATTTGAATCAAAACTATCATTTGGAACCAGAACAAAAGTATCCTTAGAAGAGTCATATGTGATTACACCAAAATCTTCTTTCCTAGACTTAATATTAGAACTCATAAATTTATATTTAGTTTATTTAGATTTATCTAAGTAATCTTTAGTTAATCTAAATAGTTCAGAAGGAGTAAGCTTACTTCCATGCAGTCTTGAAGAACCTCCAACTATGTCGGAACTACCCCAACCGTCTTTAGTTAGGCCTTCTGCAGCATTGAAAACATCATACAATTCTTTCACTGGAAATGGGATAAGCATGCTTCTTCTACCAACAGAATATACTCTATTGCCATCCGGACGAGTAGCCACTAAACTGATGAAAGCATTCAATCCTTTTGAAAACAAAAAGTAGCGAGCATCGTTTCCACCTATTTCATTAATAACCTTAAACCTAGGATCTTCATGTAATATTTCGTATCTTGTATCTAATTCTAACTCACTTCCGCGACCCAACAGATAATCCATTATTCTAGAAGAAGTAGCCTCTAAACAAGCTCTAATCTCGCCTGCATTAGCAACTGCAAGTTTTCCACTCTTTCTAAGATCAGAATAGTTTTGGAATATCCAAGCATATTGGCGTAAAAGTTGATCAGATAAACTCATGGGAAAGGCGCCTGCTGTAACATCTAAACGGTCTGTTAATTCAATCAAACGATTCAAAGCTGGAGAACCATTTGTTCCTTCAAGCATTTTATAATTTTGTAACTCAAAAAAAGATAAACTAGTATCTTGATCAGGATCATTTAAATATGCATTAGCAAATGGCCTTCCCCTTTCGTCTCTAAAACTCTCAAATAAACCAGCCTTTATCGCATAAAAAACCTGCTTGCAAGTACTCATTGTGGCCTCGCGAACAACCCCATCATGATGATCAATGTTCATGTGCTTTGTAACCGGATCAAAAAACGGACCGCCCTTTACAACACCATCTAAAGCAATAGAATTACGCAGAGTATTCACTAAAAATTCTTCCCGAGTCATTTCTACTCTAGGCAAAACGTGTAACTTTAAGTGATCCATGTTAAATTAAGAAAAGTAGTGGCTTTTAAACATTATGCCCTTATAAACTGAAAAATAGGGATTTTATTAAAAGGTAAAACTATTTCCTAGCAGACACAATTGCCTCCATTCTCTTTCTCCAGATAACTTCAGGACTAATAAAACCAATTCTTTCAAGTTCACTCAAAGACTCTCTTTCTTTCATTAACCTTTTTGGATCTTCATCAAACCCCATGTGGATAATCCAGTCATAGCATAGTTGATGATGTCCTTTTTCTGCCATCTTTTTAACGAATTGCTCAATAGACCAATTAAAATCAGCATGATGTTTATCAGCATCATCTTGTGCGTATTTATCTCCATTAACAAATATCCCATTTGGTTTGAGAACCCTATAAATTCCACGAAGTACTTTTTCTCTATAACTTGAATCGAAATTATGAAGTGTCCATCCACTAGCTACAGCATCAAAAACTGAACCAGGCATATTATCAAGATATTCCAAAATATCCCTTTGTACTAGGTATACTCTATCTTCATATTGTTGTAGATAATCTTCTGCCTGGGCAATCATTAAAGGTTCGTTGTCAACTGCAGTCAAAATAGCCTTTTTATTTAACATAAGTAATTTTTTACTAGTTGGACCTGGTCCGCATCCTAATTCAAGAATAGGATAAACTTTTTTCCCCTTACAATGTTTACTAACTTGCTTTGCTATTCTTTCCTGAAATTCATTAAAATGAGTATATGCCCTCTCAAAAAGTGCATATTCTTCCCCTATTTTTCCATGAAATCTCTTTGTCATTATTTATATCTCCATTTTAGGAATTTATTTTTATCCAGGCGCCTCAGACAACCACTCAAAATATTTTCTGTTAAATGAATCGGCTTGAGATAATTGTGCAGATGACTCATTTACTCGAGCAATTAAACCACCAAAGTCATCTTTAGCAGCTTTAACCTCATCAAAAGAAAATTCTCTGACTAAAATGACACCATTATGTTTTGAAGATGCTGAATCTAACTCTTCAACTATCTTAGAATATCTACCAAAGTTGTAAGGCGCAACAAATTTCTGATAAAACTCCAATCTTTCTTTATCCACATCTACAATGTAAGCATTATCCCAAGAAACTCTAGGTAATTTCTTACTATCGAGCATTTGCATTAAGTGCTCATTAAAAACAAACAAATCATTAGAATATAAACCTCCACTCAAAGAATTAACAACATTCCCCCAAGAATGGTTATTTCCTATAAGTTGTATGGCAAGTTTCTTCTTAATTTTCTCATAATGTTCTACAATCTCTCGAGGCGCCATATCCAGAGAATCAACTAATTCGGTGCGAACAGCTACTAACCTCATAAGAGAAACAGGGGTTTGAGAAACATACTCAAGCATCCTCATCCCTAAACCGTTAAACCCCGCATTAGAGTGTCTATAAGTTGTGCAGTCTTTTCCCTTTACTCTAAACCCAAAAAAAGCTTTTGTATCATCCATCTTAAAACTTAACACTCCCTCCAACACTCACTCCAACAAGAGATTGATCTTCAAAATTATCTCCTAAAGTATATTGTTGTTGACCACTAACACCTAAATTAACTAAACCATTTCTAAATATGTCCCAGTTTAATCCAGCTCCAATGTTTGTTACTGAAAAAGTGCTGTCTGGAGTAAAATAATGACTATTAAAATGCACATCTCCCCAAGCATTTGCACTTAAACCACCAATTAAATTAACATCTTTTCTAGCCGATAAAATATATTCAAATCCTACATCCCTACTGTTATCAGGGCTAAATATTGCATCAATCTCTCCACCAAGTCTCACAGGCAAATTTCTTGTAGACACACTAGCACCTATCTCTAGAGCATCTCTAAAAGAAGTAAATGCATCAAGAAAAACGTAATCGGCTTTAACAGAAAAATCAAAATTTTCCCTAGACAAACCATAACGAAGAGTTAAATCTGTTTCAGTTAATTCTCCATTTCCAAGTAGCCTATTTTCCCAATAATTAAGACTCAAACCGGGCAAATTATTATTAGAATAAGTCAAACTATTCTGAATTACAGGCTCATCTGCAAAAATAACACCTATTCTTGCAAGATACTTATCAGCAACTTTAGTACTATAATCCACTTCGTTAGGTTTTCTTCCATTTGCAGCAACAGGAGGTTGAGAAGGTTGTTGAGCAAGTTTTTCCAACCCTCGCTCAGGCGAAACACATGAAGCTAAAGCACCAAGACCGGCTAAAGCAATTCCCTTTCCAGTATTTCTAGATTTGTCAGCCATTTTTTATTTCTCCTTTACTCCGAATGAATGCCTGCCGTTGTCGAACTCGCCCCAGTAGTAGCCACCGAAGCCCAACCTATCATCGTCCTCATCCAAATCCAAGACTGTTATTTTTCCCACTGTTGGAAGCGCAAAATAAGCGCTTTTCTGCTTAACTCTAGAAATGTCTGCCATATTATCTGAACCGTTTTTACTAAGTGCAAGAACTATAGGATAAAGAGACCCTCTTATTTGTGTTTCATCATGCCAACCCCCTCTAACTTTGTTTCTTAAAACAAAGCCCACATTTCCGTCTCGGCTTATCCTTACCCCAGGCACTAAATCTTCTCCTTCATTAAGTAAAGATTCTAATTCTTCAAAATCCATTATAATTCTTCCCTCTTTAATTTCTGGGAAATTTTGGACAGTTATGATATCTCTTCCTCCATATGCAACAGTGTTTCCAGATAACCAGAATTGTCTTGTCGCTCTAACAACATTATCTGCTCCTGTATTTCCTTGATTAAGATATGATTGATGAACTAAATCAAGAACTTCTCCAAATGTTGCCATTCTGAAGCCTTCTCCATAATTTGCTTGTCTTAATAAGCGAAAATCGCCTGTCAACTCAAAATCAGTATAAACCCTTCCAGCTGTTTCTATTGTCCGTTCAGCAGGATTATGTTTGAAATCTGTTTTTGATACCATATTATTCCCGCACCCCACGAACTCTCTCGTCGTTATGCAAGTAGTGGATGCTGACATCAAGGTAAGACCCGTCGATAAGCCCGCCGAACCACAACGGTCTTGCAAATGGTTTATCTTGCTTATTAACATAATTATTATCAACTACACAAACAAACATTTCCTTGATTCCTGTAGAATCTAGAAAATTTCCATATGCTTGTGCTTTGTCTACCCCACCAAAAAGAAATGCTAGCAACCCTTCTGAATTAAATCTATTTGTTGGAATAAGGATATCTTTTTGAGGAAATTCTACTGAATCACCTAAAGCAATATCTATTAAGTCTTGACTAGGGCAAAATTCTTCTCCTTGCCCATGTGCATATGTTGCATCTTTTACAAAACTTAGTATTGGAGAAAATCTAACTAATTTAGGTTTTGCCTTTGGAATATAAATAACTCCTTCTCGAACATAATTACCATTTTGTGAGATATATGCTTCTGTTCCTTCCTGAATTCTCAACTGAGCATTCTGAGCTATTGAAATTATGCTCTCTCCTTGACTTCTCAATATTTCAAGAGCTTCATCAAATGGTGCATGCGCTACTCCTGACTGAATTCCTCTTGACCTAATATCTTCAGTATAATACGCCATATTAAAGTTTCAAAACTCCCCCAATAACATAATTTGCATCATTCAAACTAAACTCGGAAATATCTTGTCTAACAAATATCCCAAAGTTGCCAAATATATTCCAGTCAGCTGTAATTTCACTATAATTGCTATCTTTTCCATCTTGCCCATATTCATATGTGTGGAAAAGTTCTACAGACAAAGGTCTCAAACTTTCAGATAAAAAGCCCATATTTTTACCATAAAGCATCGTTAAGTTTCCATTCTCCCCATTTGTAGTTCCTTGTAAGAATCCCCAGTCGGAACCTAGCATCTTCACAGAATTAAAATCTCTAGCCCCATAATAAGGCTGACCATCAAATAAACCATCTTTGTTTCCACGCATATCTACAATTGCTTCAATTCCAATATTCAGAGGTTCAACACCAAATATATTTCTTCCAAAATAAGTATTAGTGTCTTCTCCGCTCACTTCATTAAGACCATGATGATAAACTCGCAAAGTATCATTTCCTACACTAGCACCAGTAAATACACGTGCATATCCTTCTTCGCGTTTGCTATGTAATCCAGCATATACGGCGTTAAAGCCGGGCTTGAATTCGATAGGTGTAGCGCATCCAGAAGCAAGAGCACCAGCTAAAGCAAGTGCTACTGTCTTCCCCATTGATTTTTTTTGTGTTTCCATGTTTTAAGTTACTACTTTTATAGAACAACATCAAGAAAGTCCAAATATAAACCTTATGTATAAACTTTAAATACTAGTATAAATGTATATACTTTGATGGTTATAAGAAAATTAGTGAAACAAGGAGCAGCTACCTTAATGGTGAGTATACCGGCCAAATGGGCTAAACAGAATAATTTAGAGAAAGGCTCGCAAGTCGAGGTCGAGGAAAGTAACAGTATCTTAAAAATCACCACGCCAAAAGAAAAAACCAAAAAAGAAATAATTCTAAAAATAACTGAAGAAAACAAAAAAGACATTCAAAACATTCTCACTCATGCTTACAGAGAAGGTTTTCAAATAATAAAAATTGAAAATATAAACAAAGAAATTATACGAGAAGCACAGCAAATAGTAGATAAAATGCTATTGGGTTTTGAGATTACCAGTCGTTCCGAAAAAGAATGTATTATAGAAAACGTCTCAGAACCATCTAATAAAAAGTATCCTGAATTACTAAAAAGAGTAATGTCTTTAATTAAAGAAACTCACGTTTCTGTTGTTCAAGATGTCAAATTTGGAAAATATGTGAGTTCTTCAGAGGTACAAGCCATGCGAGAACATCTAGACAAACTCGTATTGTTCTGTAGAAGAGTTTTGCTTAATGAGTCGGAAAAAGAAGTTGTCCTAAGCTGGGAGCTCCTAACTTTCCTAATGCATATAGAACACAAATACTATTACCTTTATGAATACGCAAAAACAAAAAAGTTCAAAGCAGATAAAGAGATTTTAGATATTTTTGAAGATCTGGAAAAATATTATGCATTTCTAGATAATACCATAACAAATAAAGATATAACAAGTATTCATAAAATAAATATCTTAAAAAAAGAATACCACTTCGGGAAAATACCTAGATTAATAGAAAAAGCTAATGGAAAAAAAGCAATGGTTCTCTGCCATATTAATGAGCTCTTTAGGTTAATACAAATAAGTTCAAGTCCAGTTTTATCGATTATCCTTAACATCGCTAGATAAATCCTTGCGGGCAAGACCATCATGAATATAAGCCAGCCATGATTTGATAAAATTTACTTCATCTTCAGGAAGTGCCTTTTGATAATCTCTGAAGTTTCCAGAACCACTATAGCATTTAATCAGATTAATTTCATTTCTCTTAGATTGACTAACTCTACTAAAAACAAGTAAATCCTCTAAATCAACTCTTCCACGAGCGTCACGAATAGAATTCATTGTAGCTTCTAAAGCTACAGCAGGAACAAGATACATTTCAGGAAGTGCATTTGGCTTAAATCTGCCCTCTGTAATATTTTGCTTTTCTTCATCAGAAGCATGCTTATCAAAAAGCTCTTTTTCATGAGGAGTTATTCTTTCTGCTCCCCATGCTCCTCCAGCTAACATAGCCTTAGCCTTGCAGTCCACTAAATAAGCAATACTCGGCAAATTAGTAACCCTCTTGGAAATTTTATCAGTTGTCAATCCAACTCTATCAAAAGTTTCTGGCAATTCAAAAGGCTCTTCAATATCAAAGGTCTTACCGGAATTGTCTTCAAGATAAAGCAAACCAGAAACCTTAGGAGGTTCTGAGGGTGTAGGCTTTGGAGCCGTAGCTACTGTATATCCAACAGCTCCTAAGGCAGCAATAGCTCCTACAGCAACCCCGAATCTTTTAGTAAATCTTCCTGCATCCTTCCAGAATCTATTCTTTTCAGTAGCTCTATCCATTAAACTGACTAGTTCAGAACTACCAGGCCTTTTATTAGGATCAGGGTCTAAACATTGTTCAAGTATTTTTCCTATTCTACGATGTTCTTTTGAAATATTCCTCTTTATCTTATCTCTTAACAATTCTCTTAACCTATCAGAGCCAATCTGCTCCAAATAAGCAGTTTTGTCAGAAACATTTCCAAATTCATTTTGTAAAGGGTAACTTCCATCCTTACTCATCATTCTGTAAACCAAAGCAGCAGCCCCCCATACATCAGAATATCTTGAAGGATCTTTTCCTAAAAAGCATTCAGGAGCACGAGTAAACTCAAATCCTCTTTCTCCCCTTTTAGAGTTAGTTGAACTAGTTTGCAATGAAGCACAGGTAGATGTGCCCAAATCATTTAGGTAAAGTCTTCCCTTATCAATTGCAAGATTCGCAGGCTTAAGGTCCGCGTGAACGTCTCCGCGAATCTCGTGCATTTCTCGGAGTCCATCAAATAAGTCTCTAGTATAGTCATTAATTTGTTCTATACTTAAGCCATGCTTTAATCGAGTTCTTGCTTCAGCCAGCCTTTCATCACCCAATACATCATCTAAAAATTTTTTCATGACAGGCATTACTAAGAAATAAGTTCCATTTCCATCAACATCAAGAGTTCTATGTACAATACGAGCACAGGAATGTCTTCCCCCTTCTTTCAAAATAACACTTTGAGGAGTTTGTCCTCTTTCTACCATCTGTCTCTGTGCTAACTCCGTGGGCGTAAGAACTTTCAAGGCAACGAAATCTCCGCTAACTTTATCTTTAGCCCTATAAACTGTACCCCATGTCCCCTGGCCTAAGACTCTGTCAACCTCATACCTACTTGTTCTAAGCACTCCAGAATAATCTTCTTTACCCATTTTTACCTCCAATTAATTTCTTAACAGAATGTTCAAACGCATGACTTCGATTTCTATAAGCTCCAGACTCAATGTGCTTATCTATACTTTCCAGTGTCTCAGAATCTACAGATATAGTTATCTTTTCTTTCATAAAAGTATGACGCAGTCATACCCTATTTAAACCTTTGTATTTAGTGTCATTAATTAGTTACACTAAATAAAGAGGAATGATAAAAAAACTTAATAAGATTGATAGATAAAATAATATATGAAACCTTCAAAAAAACAAGTTGAGTACGCCTTAGAGATATATAAAAAGGGAGGGATGAGTCTAGGAAGAGCAGGAGAAATTGCAGGAATATCGCTCTGGGATATGCTAGATATAGCAAAAGAAAGAAAAATAGATTGGATAGGTCTTACACCAGAAGCAATAGAAAAAGAACTTAAAATAGTAAAAAGATAAGTAAAGAGTTAGATGATGAAAAACTTAAAGATCAAAAAAGATTAATTAAAAATCAATCCAAATATTTCTTCTCAACATGCGCCCAATTAACCAAATCCCACCAAGCATCAATAAAATCTGCGCGCTTATTCTGATATTTCAAATAATAGCTATGTTCCCAAACATCAATAACCAAAACTGGCTTCTTCCCAACAGATAGAGGAGAATCCTGGTCCTTAGTATTCATTATTTCTAACTTTCCATTAGATAAAACAAGCCAAGTATATCCAGAACCAAATAAAGTCGTAGCAGAAGCAGTAAACTGTTTGCGGAACTCCTCAAAACTTCCAAAATCATTTTTTATCGCAGTAAGTATCTTTCCAGAACATTCACTCTTCTTAGAACTCATGCATTCCCAAAATAAATTATGATTAACAAACCCTCCTCCAAAATTACGAACAGCAGTCTTAATATCTAAAGGCACAGAATCCAAACCGATAAGTAAATCCTCGACTTTCTTATCAAAAAGAGCAGGATGTTTTTCAAGAGCCAAATTCAGTTTATCGCAATATCCTTGATGATGTTTTGTATAGTGTATTTCAACAGTCTTAGCATCCATATAAGGCTCTAACGCATCGAAAGCATAAGGCAATTTAGGAAGTGTATATTTATTCATAAAAATCACTAAATATCATTTTATTTAAATCTTCTCCACATTCATTCAATATTCATTTTCCACGTTATGCAGAATAAAATATAAAACAACTACCATAATCGCAAGAGTAGCAATTAGTCCAACAAAAAAAGCAATAACGAAAGAAGTCGTGAGTTTTTCATTACCGCCCCCAGGAGAAAGCAAAACCAAATCATAACTATACAAAGAATAAGCAAATAAAACAAAAAGAAAGAAAGAAACTAAAAAAACCACAACCAAAAAAGTATTATTTTTCCTTATAAGCTTCTTTTTAGCAGACGAAACCATAATATAATAAAAAAATACAAATATATAAATCTCACCGTTGGAGAACATATTTATAGACATAAAATCGTTTAATTATATGGCATATGATATAATTCTTGGCAGAGATGCTTCAGACAAAAAGAAATTCGGGCAGTCAGGCTTAATACATATAGGTAAAGGCTACGTCACAATGGGGAATTACACCTCAATGTCAAATAATATTTTCCTTGATGTCGCAAGGTCGCATGTAATTCTAGTAGCAGGAAAAAGAGGATGCCTAGAAGGAAACACGCAAGTATTTACAGACAAAGGTTACAAGAGAATAAAAGACTTCAATCCATTGCTTGACAAAGTATTATCATTTAATTTAGAGAACCAAACATTTGAATGGGAAAGAGCAGAATTAATAAGATATAATATAAAGGATGAAGAATTAATTAAAATAATATCAGAAAATAATAAAGAACTAATTCTGACAAAAGAACATCCATTATTAATCGCAACAGGCAATAAACAATTATCTTTATTATGGAGAACTGGAAAGAATCTAAAAGTTGGAGATTTATTAAAGAGATTAAAGAAATAGAAAATATTAAAGAAGTATATGACTTATCAGTTCCTAAAAATCATTCTTTTATAGCTAATGGAATAATTTCGCATAATTCTGGAAAGTCGTACACGCTTGGCGTCATAACAGAAGAAATATCTAACTTACCGCCAGAAACATCAAGAAACATAGCCCCTATAATATTTGATACAATGGGTATCTTCTGGACAATGAAATTCAAAAACGAAAAAGAAAAATCCCTATTAGATGAATGGAAATTAGAACCAAAAAGCTCCCCAATTAAAGTATTCGCCCCTATAGGAAAAATGCAAGAGTATCGCGATAAAGGAATTCCAGTAGACGAAGCCTTTGCATTAAAAGCTTCAGAATTAGAATCCGAAGACTGGATAATTACCTTTAACGTATTAATGACGTCCCAAGAAGGAGTTCTAATAACAAACACAATAAGCGAATTAAAAAAAGAAAAAGACAGCTTTACAATACAAGATATAATAAATCAAATAAATAAAACACATAATATAAGTCAAGAAACAAAAAATATAGCTAACTCTTTATTCCAAGCAGCAGAAAGCTGGGGAATTTTTGCAACAACAACAGAAGGAATAGAAATAACGGATTTAATAAATGCAGGCAAAACTACAATTATAGACTTATCAGTTTACAGCTCAATTGGTTCATTTAACGTTAGAGGCCTAGTCATAGGCCTAGTTAGCAGAAAGATATTCACTCAGAGAATAAACGCAAGAAAACAAGAAGAAATTCAATCAATTCAACATGGAATAGATTACATGTCTTACAATCCAACAAGAGAAACTCCTTTAGTCTGGCTCTTTATTGACGAAGCCCACGAATTTTTGAAAAAAAACGAAAAAACCCCAGCAACAGATGCACTAGTCCAAATTTTAAGAGAAGGACGTCAACCAGGAATTTCTCTAGTCTTAGCAACTCAACAACCAGGACAAATACACAATGACGTAATGACTCAATCAGATATTATAATCTCGCACCGAGTTACTTCCAAACCAGATATAGAAGCCCTAAATCAAATAATGCAAACTTATCTATTAGAAAGCATAAAAAGCTCAATGGACAAGCTCCCATCAAGCAAAGGCTCTGCAATTATCCTAGACGATAATTCAGAGCGCATTTATCCTATGAGAATGCGTCCAAGACTAACGTGGCACGGAGGCGAAAGTCCGTCAGCAGTAAAAGGCCAATCTAACATTTAGAAAGATTTAAATATTAATTATACGGTTTATACATATGATTGAACTAAGCACAAAGTTAAGAAAATGGGGAAATTCGTTTGGAATAGTTGTGCCAATAAGAGCATTACAAGAAGAAAATGTAAAAGAAGGAGAAGAAGTTACAATTTTTATGAAAAAGAAACGAGGCAATACATTGAGGGAAACTTTTGGAACTTATAAATCAAAGAAGCCTACTGAAAAATTAATGAAAGAAATAGATAAAGAGCTTACATATGACTAAATATTATTTTGATGCATATGCAATTATTGAAATTACTAAAGGAAATTTAAATTATGAGCCTTATCTAGATAGTGAAATAATAATAAACAATTTTACTTTTTCAGAATTATGTTATGCTTGGTTTAGAGATAAAAATCCTGAAGCAGATAATTATATTAAAAGATACTCTAAGCACATTGTTTCGGTCAACCCTGAATGGATTGAAGAGGCCATAAAATTTAGGCTTGAATGGAAAGACAGAAACGTCTCTGTGCCTGATTGCATAGGATATATTATGGCTAAAAGATTAGGAATCAAGTTCCTCACAGGAGATAAAGAATTCAAAGATTTAGATAATGTAGAGTTTGTTAAATAAGCCAAGACCACAAGCTTTTTAAACCACTTTTAGATAGTAACATAATGACAAAACAACCATTAGTAATTGGAGTAGGAGGCCTTCTTGAACAAGGAGAATCAGGAAGAATCCAAGAAATGTTGCAAGCAATGAAAGATAAAGGCTGTATAGTTTATGCGCCAAGATTCAGAACAATTTGCAAAGATGGAAACAAAATAATTTGCCCAGTTAATGGAAATTGGATTGATGATATTGGATTAGTTGTTAGAGAAGCTCTTATGGATGAAACAGTAGACCAAAATAGAGTAGGTTTTATTGCTTCAAGCTTAGGAGCAACATTTTTAGATTACTTCTTGGCAACTGACGAAACACTATCAGACAAACTTAAGCCTTATGTTTCAATTGTTCCATTTGCAAAACCCCATCCTGCGATAAAGCCTTATGTTCAAAGAATGATTGATGGAAAAGTTGACCTAGATGTAAGTTTTCCACATGATAGAGAGAAAGGAATAACTCGTATAATCCCTTCACGTTGTTTGGAAACAGTACTTGACATTGATGTACCTCAAGCCCTATTAAATAGAAAAACTCCTTATTCAATAAATCCATTAACAATTTTAGGCGTCAAAGAAGATCGTTGTGATAATATTGCAACAAAACTAAGGCATGAAATATTTTCAGGCAAACCAGAAAACATTATCGAATTAGCAGAATATGGACACAGTATCCCACAAGAAGCAATTCAAGAGAGAGTTTTAGAATTCATGTATAAAGGTTTAGGAATTAATTAATTATAAAACTCTCAAATCCGCCCTATACCTAAACTTCCTAGCTCCTATGTCTCCAGCTTTAACAACTCTTAAAATCTTAACTCTCTTCCCAGCCTTAAGAGCTTCAGATAAAATTAACTCTTTCAACTTACTAACATCCTCTTCAAAATAAAAACCATAATAATGAATTACAGTTCCTTTACGAGAGACTGAAAAAGCAACATCTAAAAAGCCATCAACCAAGTTCGGACGAGCCATTACAATCCTATCAAAAGTGCCAGAAACAATTCTACCAGGGCCTATAACCCTCCTAACGTCGCCTTGAACAACTTTAACCTTATCAATCAATTTATTACGTTTAACGTTCTCTAATGCATATTTACAACAATCACGACCAAGTTCAACACTAAACACCTCAGAAGCATTAGAATGTTTCCCAATAACGATTGGAAAAGGACCTACACCAGCAAACATAACAAGAACGCGTTCTTTAGATTTAACAAGCGAAGCAATATTCTTCCTCTCTTCACTAAGGCGAGGAGAGAAATAACAACTCTCAACATTAAATCTAAACTCGCACCCATTCTCTCTATAAAGCGCCTCAAGAGTCTTATCTCCCGCAAGAAACCTAGTCTTAAGAGTCCGCAGTCGACCGGAAAACTTACCCGTCTTCTCAAGCACAGTCGTAACACTCTTATGAGAAGACAAATACTGCAAGGCATATTTCTTCTTATCAGAAAGAGACATACTTCTGTCAAACTTAATTAAAGCTATATTTCCAAAGACGTCAAATCCAATCCGCATATTATATCTTAATATTCAGAACTTTTAAAATGAACGTATTGACCAAAAGATAAATCAAAAAACTTAACAGTCAATGTTTTTTCGATAAGACAACAATTTCTTCATGTACTTTATCCATTTCTAGCTTAGTTATCTCCCAATCAAATTTAACAATTTTCTTTACAAATTCATCTTCTTTATTCAATGTAAAAAGTTTTGCATTCCCAACAGTCCTAGTCTGAACAATAATCTTTTTTTCTAAAAGCCTACTCCAAACATTAGTAAATGCGCTCCATCCAACACCTGCACCCCTGGCTATTTCAGTCATGCTATAGTCAAAACCAAATCCAGAAATCAAATAGTCAAGCACCTTAATATAAGGAGAGCTACCAAAATATTCTACAAAAATGCTTACAGGTTCAATATCAGATTCCATAGATTAGAACAAATTAACAAATATATAAAGGTTACTATTTCAATAACCTATATTATCAATAAGACAATTACTAAATCGGAGCTCCAAAAATATTTAAATTAGCAAATCTTCAAAATATGTGGATGAAATTATAAAAAAAGAGATAGAAAAGTTTATTTTAAGAAAACTCGTAAGACATAGGATTTGGACACATAAACATACAAGTATACATAATTTACAAAAAGGTCTACCAGATCATCTAAAAAGCAGAAAAGAAGTAAGAAAGGCTATCGAAGATTTATTAAAAAATAAATTTATATCCTCAAAACCAACTCATTATGGTTTAGAAGTTTCTTTAAACATTGAAATGAAAAAAGAAATCGAAGACATTATAGAATTAAAATAAATAAAGAGATATAAAAATTGTAACAGTTTTAACAAATCAATCCTAGTATGAGGAGGAAGTTATCAATTTTAATAGCCAATAAATATCAAAATAAAAAACTATAAATGCCTAAGAGCAAGATAAAAATATTTCAAATATAAAAATTTGTTAAAAGGGTTTATTGGATTCAAATGGGCAAGGTTTATTATTCCAAGCAGCAGGAATGATACCACAACCGCGATTATAATGCTCACAAACAATTTGACAAGAGCCAGAACTCCTATTTCCTATTATTTTTATTTCCGCACTGCTATATATACTCATTTTTGAGTTGTATCTCTCTAATATTGGACAAGTAGTTGTTCTTTCCTCAATAGGTTCCGATTCAGGCACATAAGAAGGTTCGGGTCTTTCCATCAATCTCTTCAAATCTTCTGCAGAAACATATTCAGACAATTGCCTTAGTAACTCAGGCAAAGGCAACTTTTCAGCTCTTCGAGACACACCTCTATTTTTTTCTTGTTCCTTTTCTGCCCTTTTAATTAACTCGTCTAATGAAGGCAATCTTGGAATATCTTCATATTTTTTTGTCATTGATCTTTATCTCCCTTATCTTGTTGACTGTTTGGTAGTTGAGGCAGTGACCTGTTTCTATTTGAGGAATAATCTAATGAAAGTCTTTTGTCTCCATCTCGAAGTTCCAAATAAACATCATCTTTACCTTTATCTATAGCCCTTCCTATAACTCCAAGTCCCCCTTTTACAAATTCTTGTTTGGTCTTTTCTCTTTCTATCTTTTCAAGTCCTTTTGTTTTAATATATTCTATTATAATTCTACATTCTGCTAGAACATACCCCAGAACCATTTCAGCCTTTTTTGAGTCTTTATTTTGTTGTCTTTGTATTTCATAAGTTCTTATTGTTTGTTCCATTGCTAATTCGGCAGTTCTAACTTTTTCTTCCAGCCTATCTCTAGAGATTCCTCTTTCTGTAGCTGCTCTTACCTCTTCTACATGCCTTCTCATTTCTGTTTCAGCATAGACTTCTCTTAATTTATTGTCTGAAACATATTTTTCACCTTCTAATCTTGCCTCCAGAGCTCTCGTCATTACATGACATTGCATTGAATTTATCTTCTCCTGAGTTTCCATTTCTCTACTATGCCTTAATGTCAGAGCATTTTCTGAGATTCTAGTTCTTTCAGTTGAATTTTCCTCAGTAACTCTTACTCTATAACTTTGACCATCTTCAGTTAATTCAGTTATTTTTACAGCACCATCAACTTGATACTTAGATACATCTGCACTTATTTCGGCTTGTCTTATTGCGCCCATTGTTCTAACTAAATTGACTCGTTCATCAGATTTTAATTCTCCAAATCTAACTATTGCAGGCATTATCTCGCTTGCAGTAAGTTTATCTCTATTTGCATGATAAAAATCTACTAAACCAACATCAACATGAGACAAAGCTTCAAAAGCGTTAGAACTATTCGCTACTAAGTCTCTTGTTTTTGCATCCATTCTTGTTATTTCATATGTCATTTTGTTTAGCTATTAGATAATCTCTCTTTTCCCCCAAAAATTAATATTCCCCCACCTATAACCTTAAACATATTCAAAAATCCGTAATTTAGCCTATCTTCTTCAACTAAGCTTTTCATATAACTTTGATGAAATAAAAGATTATCCATTCCCGAATAAATCAAATATGCTCCAGCAACAATACATCCTAGTCCTACTGCTCTTCCTCCAATTTCTTTAATTACTTCATTTCTTTTATAATTTTTTCTTTCAATTTCGGCTCTTTTTAATGACTCGAGTCTGTTTCTCAATATCTGCATTTCTACTTGCTTCTCTAAAGCCTCTTTTTTTTCACAAGAATCTTCTTTTTGTTCTTTCTCTGCTCTCTTAATTAATTCATCTAATGAAGGCAATCTTGGTATATCAAATTCTTTTCGGTTCATAATTTCTCCCTAGTTAATGCTTTATAACTTGGTAATGTGCTATAAGGACATCCTTCATTCGTTACCGTGCAGAAGCTATATCTTCCTACACTTTTTTTAATTTCTATTTTGTGCTTTTCACAAGCAACTTTTTCTCCCATAAATTGAATTCTCGCGCTTGGCCTCTTATCGCGAGGTAGGCAAGAAGTCTGGGCAATATATCTTTCTAAAACTGGACAAATAGTTTCAGTTAACCTTAGCACTTTTAGCTCAGAACCCTCACTTAGTTGTTTGTCTGCTCTTGCCTCAAGATCTTTTAAAGAAGGTAATTGTGGCAACTTATACTCTTCCGAACCCATAGGTTTTAGTTTTAAATCTAGTTTATATATTTTTCTATTTTTACTACTTTGTAATTTAGTCAAAACAAATTAATTCACAGCAAAATTATAATATTCAATAACAAACAGAACTTTAAAACACCATCACAAATCAGTACAAACCAGACCATTAAATTAAAATAAACTATCTCTTACCAACAACTTCAGCATTAGCAACATCTCTAGCATGAGACTTCTTAATCAAATTTCTCTCTTCATCAATATCTCTCTGACTTATGTCTTTCTCTAAATACGCAACAACATTATTATTGTTAATAACAAAAACCACAAGAACAAATATAGCCATCACAGACAATATAAGAAGAGTAGTATTACTTACTTTAAACTTTTCATCAGAACCATATTCCAGATATTTAGGCCCAAAAATAAATCTATATTGGTTAATCAACGCGGGAAGCTTCTCTTCCGAAGCATCTAAATTACGTTGAGCACCATCAACTAAATCTTTTTTAGTTTTATAAGCTCCAATAGGATTTCCATTACTATCTTTCTCAACTGGAAGTTTAGCCAACTCAGACTGCGCATTTCTCAATGCCTCTAAACTAGTAGTATAAGTTCCCAAACTTTCATTAATCTTACCATTATCTCCAAATCCTCCAAACCCTACATCCCACCTCAACAAAACAAGTCCTATAACATATATTATCAAAAACATTGCATAAGCAAGCCACAAAAGTCTCTGCGCCACAATAAATACTCCCTTTCCTTTTTGAACAGAAACATAAGTCACAAATCCAAGCCCCATTATAGGAATAAATAAAATAAGAGCAACTCCAAACGCTTTATATGAAAGCATCGCAGCAGTAATCTCATCACCAGTAATTAAAATAGTAGCCAAATATCCCAACAAAACAGAAATAATAAACTTTAAAGAAGTAGATTTAGGAAAGTCAGCTTCCATAAGTCCTGCAAATATAAGAACAATCAATATAGCAAGAAAAACAACTTTCAAAGCACCAGTCTGCAAATTAAAAAGATCTGTATTCTGAAAAACATCTCCCATTGGATTTACATTATCCCAAAAATCATTCTGTGCACTAACGAAAATACTCCCTAAAACAATGAGCCCAAAAACAAAAAGCAATACACCTAACCTTTTATTTATCATAATCTAAATAAAAAATAGCTAGTATTTAAGTCTTATTAATATCTCAAAAAGCATCGGAGTTTTAGGTCATACGCTAAGAATCATAAAAGTTCAACATATTAAAGAATATTAAAAACTAACTTCAGTAACATCACTTTCAAAAGCAACCGGATTTTGAACTATCCTTCCCCTATAAACAGAATTTCCTCTTATTCCTGCACCGCATACTCCACAAACATTACCAACAACTCGAGACTCGCAACAAGAACCATTTAAAGCCCTTCTAAGCCCATATAAGTGAGCGTTCTTTTCAAACCAGCCGTCACCACTCTGTGAAAGAAGAACATAAGCAGGTTTAACCCCATGCCCTTCACACGAAGCCTTCGTCTCACAATCATGCTCCCACATCTGCCTTATTAAATCTCTGACACCCCTATCTATGTTTAACCTATCCATAACGGTATCAGATACATCTTTTTTCATAATTTAAAGATTAAATTAAACTATTTAAATGTTACTATTTTTACTACTATATAATTAAAATAGGTTAAGCAAAACAGTATTTAAACATATGATAACTCACAGTCTAATGAATATCTTTGACGAATTAATCAATCTTGACGAAACACTCCAAATAAGAATCATCTTTCTTCTCATAATTTTTGTGGCAATTTATGCCATTTTAAGACAAATGAAAATGCTACAATGGAGCAATTCAATAAAAGGAATTATTAGTTTAGTAATTGCGATAGTTGCTGCCAGAAGCATAAGCGAAACCGCAATACAAAACATGGGAATTTCATCAAAATTCCTAGGAATATTTCTTATATACATTGCAATAATGCTCGTAATAACATACCTCATACATAGAAAAAACACCACATCATTAATCAGAAAATTTTTAATAATCTTATTCGCAGGCTCGTTTGCATTCGTATTCTATGACCAATATTACAATTTATCAGAACAAGGAAAGCTAATGAATTGGATATTAGCAGGACTAACTTTATTGCTAATATTTTTCGATAATTCAATACATAAATGGGTAAGATACAAAAAAAATTAATAAAGAATCCCAACCACAGCAAGCCGTAGGGTATTCTTTAAGCCTTCAAATGGGAACTATTGTAGCAAGCTAAGGGGTATAAGACCCATTTGAAGCAATCAAGCACAATTATATAAATACAAATTCCCTCGATGAAGTATGAAATTAGGTGATAAGATGGCAGGTAATAAGACTGCATTAGCCTTAATAGGCATAACAGCGCTAACATACCTAGCATCATCATTCACAAATAAATGGATTGGAAGTTTACTAGGATTAATTGCAATAGCTTTATGGTTTTATATGTCAATTTTTGAAATAATAAAACCAATGTTCGCACCTGCAAAAATAAGAATTTTTCTTTCAAACATAAGAGAAAAAATAAAAGATGTTAATAAATCAAATATAAATAAAATAAAAAGTATTTATGATTCAAATAAGTCTAACTTCATCACATATGCCGTATTTGCTATATTTGCACTTATTTTAATTCTTTCAACAAACAGTCAACCAATAATCATAACTCCTCCAACACCAACGTTAACAGCAACAGGTGAACAAACCCTGTTTTCTAAAATAACTATCGGGTTATGGACAGGAGCATCAAAAACAATAGGAGTATTAGATAATTTCATTGACAAAAACTTTGCATCAATAAAAGAAGGAATGAATAAGATAACTGGATGGTTTCCAAGAATAGACGGACCATATTTGTTCGAAGGAAGTTTCTGGAACATAGACAATTTTCTTTATAGGCTTCTCTTCTTTGATGCATTAGTCATTGGAATTATTATTATAATTTACCTTATAATCAAATTTTTCACCATTGTCCATAGACCTCAACTCAAACAAAACAATTCTTCTCAATATTTAGAAACTTCAGAAATTGAAAACGTAAATAAAAGAATGATGCAATATATTAAAAAACAGAAAGAATTCAAAAATATATTTAACAGAACCGCACTATTTTCAATAGTTTATTTCGTTGGAAGCGGAGTTCCTATTCTAAACCTCCTTTTAAAAATAATTACTCTTGAAATCATAGGCACACCATTCTGGATAAGGGCAATCATTGTCTCAGCGGCAATCCTATTCATAGACCCCTATATAGAAAAATTTAATGAATACAATACAGAATACATTAAATACAAGAAAGCGTTAAAAGAAGAATATCTGAAGAAAAAGGCGGAAATCTAAATATTTAAACACCAAAAACAAATAAATATAACATGATGAACAAAAGAGGAATAAGTTTAACAATAAAGATTTTAATAGCCATAGCAATAATTGTAGTAGTTATAGTAGGAATCATATTCTTCTTTCTTCCAGATACATGGAAACAACTCACATCCATCGAAACATCTAGCTCTACAACCTGGGACTGGAAAAACGTAAACTCCATACAAAAATTCACAGATTTTTCAAAAACCAAAATACTTCAGATTTTAGGTTTTGAAAGAGGATTTTTAGACTCTTTCAAAGACCTCTTTATAGGATTTATAGCGGGATTTTACATTTGCCTAATTTATTTTATAGCAACTAAAGTTGAAAAAATAATGAATCCAGGAATTAATGAAACTGACCTAAAAATCATAGCAAATAATAGCTGGCTTAAATTCGCCGGAAACCAGTTTTGGAAAGCAATTCCCATTGGAATGTTCTACTTTATCTTAAACCAAATACCTTTCATAAAAGTAGCCATTCAAATAATAACTTTTGAACCTCTAATGATTTTCAAAGATACCGTTGCATACTTTATTGTAAAGCCACTTATAGTAGCATTTGTTCTAGGAATGGGCCCTGCTGCAATAGAAGCATACTCCACATATAAATTAAGAAAAAAATATAGAGGCGAACTACTCAAAATAAAGGCAAATAAAGCGGCAATTGAAGCCTTACGCAGTTCATAAAATGAGTTTCATAAACATAATAACGGGAAGTCTATTGGTTCTTATAATAATTGGCACATTTGCATCATTAAATACTACAACATCCCCGACAAGTTTTCTAGAAAAATCACTCGAATTCAGCAAAAAAATATTCGGACTAGAAGATTTAGGCAATTTTAGCGACAATTTTTTCAGTCATTTCATTCTTGCCTTATTTGCAGGAATCATATTGTGGCTAACCTCATTTTTAATAAAGGGATATTATAGCTACATAAAAGGCAAAGAAGAAGGTGAAAAAAAAATAAAAGGAATTTTTGACAGCGGAATTGAAATCGAATATATGAAAATAAGATGGATAAACACAATAGCAGGAACACCAGTTAAAGTCTTTGTTATGGCAATAGGATATGCAACTCTTACACAAATACCAATTCTCGGAAATATAATCCAAATAATAACTCTAAGCGCAATAATTGACAATTATTTATATAAATTAATAATTCTTGCTGTAGAAATAGGTTACCTTCCAGCCATACTAAATTGGTATTCAATAAAAAGACAAGAAAATAAATATATAAAAGAAATAAAAAATGTAAGGCGACTAAAAGCTTATATGAACAAAACCTAAAATCATGGTCCTCTAAGTCTTTGTAAAAAGTCTCTAAGTTGTCCTATATCTGCAGGGTCTGCATTATAAGCTGCTCTAAACATTTCCTTTGCTTTAAGGTATTCTCTAACTGAAGCGTCAGCACCAAACAAAGCATTTGCTTCATTCTGTAAACCAACATATTTTTTAACAGTTTTAAAATTTGGCTTCTCAATACCTAATTCATCCTCGACTTTATCGCACAAACTCCCATAAGCACGTGCAGCTTTTCGAGCTTCTGCTCTAGGAAATATAAAAGAGTCTCTAACACCATAACCTGTAGGAGTAGCACTAGTAGCTTCCTCATAAGCCTCAGCCATAGCTATAACTTGATCATTTCGCTCTTTTAACTCCCCAGCTATTTTAAGACCTTCTCTCCATTTCTTTCCAACAACTGTACCAAGCACTGCCCCAATAGGTCCTCCAGTAATAGCAATTCCAACAAGACCTCCCGCAACACCTCCAGCACCAAGATAACTAACAGCAGGCCTGACTGCTTTATTATAAACTCCTCTCACCCCGTTAGCAAGACAACCAACAGCAGGTCTAATCATCCCTTCATAAGCCCTCTTCGCTCCGCTAGCAATATCACCAATAACGGTTCTTCCTCCAGCAGTATATTCTCTTGTCATGTTATTATCCTAAAAAATGATATACAAACCCCTATTTAAACCTTTCGATTTAGTATCTACTATATAGTAGTTAACTAAATAAACGCATATGTAAAGACTTAAAAAAAATAGAGTATTTTGCAATCCATGCAAAAAAAGCTGGTTTTGATGATCATAGTAGCAATCTTTATCACAAGTTTATTTGTCAATGGAGCATATTCCCAAGCTAATTCAAACATTCCAAGTAATGAAACAAATGAAGAAGTATTAGAAAGTCCAGAAGATATAATAAATATAATAGGAAATGATAAAATAAGAGAAGAATTCCTTGAAGAAAAGAAAACAGAAATACTAGAACAAACTACATTCGGAAAAATCTTAAAAAAAATAGAAAGTCTATTCAAATACCTTGACCCTGTATTCAACATTATTTTAGGCATAGGATTCACAATATCTTGGTTTTTTACATTAACCTTAATAATTTACATAATATTGATAAAATTGCTCTATGATTTAACTCATATAATCAATATATACATCGAGGGTAAAAAAAAGAAATATATTAAAGGAATTATTCTTGCCTCTTGGATAATCTTTATCTCATCAGTACGCATAGAAAAGTCAATGGCCACTTATCTTATTGAAACAGCATCAAATATAGAAGAAACAATAGGAAAATATGTTTACTTTTTCACAATACTAATATTATTGCTTTCAATACTACTTTTATCAAGTCAAATCAAACAAATAACAAAGAAGAAAATATTAGAAAGAAATGCCAAAGAAGGAAAAGAAGAATCCAGAAAAAATAAGAAAGAAATAATTAAAATAGAATCCCAAAAATTAAAAGAAGAACAAGAAAAACAAGAAGAAGAAGAACTCAAAGAAAGAGCTAGAAGAGACCTTGAAGGCATAGAGAATATCTAAAACAGACTCTTCTGCGCGCTTCTAGACTTAATCTCTCGCAACTTAACAAGCTGATTCTCCACACGTTCAGCAGAAAACTCATGTCGAGTAACAAGAATCTCTTTAATCTTCTCTTCATTAACTTTAGGAAAAGTAACTTTATGCTTTGAAACATTCGGTTTCTTGAAAATCTCAAATATCTCCATCCAATTAAAACCTAAATCTCCATGTCTTTCAACTACACTTTCAAATATCTTCACAGGATAAACAAACTGCTTAACAAGAGCAAGCGCCTTCTTAGGCCCAATACCCTTAACGCCCCCAGGATTAAAGTCCGTCCCAACTAAAATAGCTAAACAAATAAGCTGATCCCAATTAATCCCAAGTTGATTAATAACCCCTTCAAATTCAATCATTTCCGGCGCTATGTAAATAAATCCGGAAACAGTCTTGCGTTTGCGAGATAAAGTCAAATTTTGAATTAAACGAGTTCCTCCAACGACAAGAGCATCATAATCTTGAGAGCCGACAGCATAAGCCTGTCCACTTTTAACAAGTTCAGCAGCCTGCATCTCTCCCTCACCAGGTGCCTGAACTACAGCAATACCCATCGCCTCAAGCAACTCCTTACTTTCAGAAATCATCTTGTCATCAACTTTAGAAAAACCACGAGCATACTTCCCCATCCCATCAACATCCCCCTCATCAACAGCTTCTTCATATTTCTCAACAGCAACATCCTTAGCAGCCTGGCGTAATTCATGAGTCTTTCCCTTAAGAACATGATACTCTCCATCAAAAACATAAATTAAACTAATCCCTTCAGCAAGAAGGGCAATATTCCTATAAAACAACCCAGACAAATGCGAAGTAACTTGGCCAGAAGAATCCATTAGCGGAGTTCCATCTGGTTGTCTAACAGAAGACAAAAACTGATATATCACATTAAAAGCATCAATAGCAATAGTCTTCCCTTTCAACTCGGAAAAAGTAACTTCTTTCCGAGAAACCAAATCGCCTATTTGTAAACCCATGACTAATCTCCCCATTTACTTAATTTAAGAGTTGAAACCATAAATAAACAACATATCTAGAGTTAATAAAAATTCTTATCAGTCAAAAACACCATCGCGAGCAAGTTGTTCAGGTGTTCTAGGAAGTAAAGTTCTGTCACTAACTTCACCTTCATATCCGCATTCAGAAGCCAGAGACTGGTTTGACCGACTGATCTCATCAGCAACACTATGAGAAACTCTTTCAAGAATAGGCCACAGCTGTGCACGAATTTTATTAAGTTTACCAAATAATTCCCTATGACTAAGATTTTGATAATCTCCTACAGGAAAAAGAGCATCATCAAGATCTTCAAATCTTTTAACTAATTGAGTACGCCCAAATCCCCTATTAAAGTAAGGCAGAGCTATTCTGGAAGCATGAACTACGTAAGGATAAAGTTCAACACTTTTATAATGCTCAATTTCTCGAACTACCATCTAAAATCATTAAATCATACATATTTAAACCTTACTATTTATTTAACTAAAGAGTAATAACAATCAAAATCCTTTTAAACCTCCATTTTTATATAAAAACAATATGAAATCAATAACTAAATGGACAATAGGAGGATTAGCATCAGCAGCATTGCTGAGTGGTGGAATAATTTTCTCAAAATATGAAAGCATTCCAGAAGAAAAAAGAACAATCAGTTTTGAAAACCCTCAACAAACCTTAGACGAAGCTTTCAGAAATTGTAATCCTGAAAATATATCTAGAATAATTTATGATCCTGATTTCAAAGATTCAGATGCTTATTTAAGATCTTCTCTAAGTGGTCGTATGTCTCCAAGTGAAATAGAAATTAGTATTCAAAATAGCAGAAAACTAGCAGAAGGACATTATATGAGTGTTGCAGATGTAAGCACAAAAGTAGGAGATGGACAAAAAAGACAAATATTTGTAAGAAAAGAATTAATTGGTGCTCCAGAAGTCAAATCTCTAGCAGATTTAGAGAATGCAATATATCACGAAGATGTACATGCAGAAGAGCACAGAAACGGATACGATTTTGGTGGTAGAATAGTAAGAGGAGAAGAATTAACAAGATTATGCAACACAGGTGAGATAAGACCAGAAGTAATAATTGGAATAGGAGAAATTGATGCATACGCATCACAAATAGAAAGAGCAAAAAAAAGTCAAATAAAACCATCTCGTACACTTATGGCAGGCGCATTAACTCAATTGCATAGAGGATACAGTATTTTAGAGAAAGGTCTTTCAAATGAAAAATTAACCATTTTAGAAAGAATGTATGCGGAAAGAGTAATAGCAAAACATAAAGATACAATAGAAACCCTAAAAAAGCATAATTAACTACAATATCCATGAAAGCCCATATAGTAAACATCTCATCAATCACAAACGAAGACAAAACATTAATTCAAATCTTTGGTAGATTAGAAAATAATAAGTCGTTTGCAACAGTAATTCCCTTCGTTCCATATTTCTACATAAGAGAGTCAGACGCAGAAAAAGCAAAAAACGTCCTAGAAAGTACATTAATAGAAAAAACAAAATTCACAAATAAAAATAAAGAAAACGTTCTAAAAATATCTCACGAGAATAAAACAGAATTAATTAAAATAATCAAAGCAGTCCATCAAAAAGATATCAATACCTATGAAGCAGATTTAACTCCTACAATGCGTTTTATTATAGACAATAATTTATACAACACTATAGACATCACAGGAGAAACAGAACCATCAGAATTAGTAGATGTCATCTTTAAAGATGCAAAGATTAAACCAACACACGCAAACATTCCATTAAAAGTTCTATCATTAGATATTGAAACAAACAAAAAAACAGAAGAACTATTCTGCATCGGACTATATAGCCACAATTATGAAAAAACATTCATAAAAAGCAATGAAAAAGTAGAAAGGGCAGTAAACTGTAAAACAGAAGCAGAAGTGTTAAGCAAATTTCGCGAGGAAATAATAAAATTCGACCCAGACATAATAACTGGCTGGCACGTAATAGACTTCGATTTAAACTATTTAAGAAAGAAATTTGAAGAGCACAACATTCCATTTAACTTCGGGAGAACGAATGAAAACATCAAATTAAAGATAGAAGATAATTTTTTCAGAAATTCATCAGCAAACATCCCAGGAAGACAAATCCTAGACGGCTTAAATTTAATCAAAGACCCATTCATACAGGAAGCTCCTTCAATAAAAAACAAAGAATTCGAATCTTATTCATTAGAAAACGTCTCGCAAGAAATGTTAGGAGAAGGAAAAATAATAAAAGGAAAAGACAGACATGAAGAAATAGAAAAATTATATGATAAAGATAAAAATAAGCTAGTAGAATATAATATTCAAGACTGTAAGCTAGCATACAAACTCTTAATTCAAACAAAAATACTAGACTTAGCAATTGAACGCTCCATTTTAACAGGCTTGCCTTTAAACAGATTAACTGGCTCAATAATCGCTTTCGACTCTTTGTACATTAGAGAAGCAAGAAACCGAGGAGTAGTCTCTCCAACACTCCATTATAAACAAAAAGAAGAAAGAATCAAAGGCGGTTATGTAATGGAGCCAAAACCAGGAATTTATCATGATGTTTTAGTTTTAGACTTCAAATCTCTATATCCTTCAATAATAAAAACATTTAATATCGATCCAATATCGATGCTTGAAAAAAAAGAAAAAGGGGCAATAGAAACAACAAATAAAATTTATTTCAAAAACGAAGAAGGAATACTCCCCTATATAATTGAAAAGCTCCACAATGAAAGAGAAAGAGCTAAAAAAGAACAAAGAGAATTATCCAGTTACGCAATAAAAATAATTATGAACTCATTCTTCGGCGTTTTAGCGTCGCCTAATTGCAGATATTTTAGCTTGAACTTAGCCAATGCAATAACTCATTCTGGACAAGAAATAATTCAACTAACTGCAAAAAAGATTGAAGAAAGAAATCTAAAAGTAATATACAGTGACACAGACTCCGTATTCATAAGCGCAAACGTAGAAAAAACAAAGGCAAAACAATTAGGCTTAGAATTGCAAAAATATATAAACAATTTTTATGAAAATTACATTAAAGAAAAATATAACAGAAAATCATACTTAGAGCTAGAATTCAAAAAATATTACATAGCCTTAATGCTCCCAAAAATACGCAATTCAAAAACAGAAGCAGGCTCTAAGAAAAGATATGCCGGACTAGTAGAAAACAATGGAAAAGAATCCTTGGAAATAGTAGGATTAGAAGCAATTCGAGGCGACTGGACTGAAGCAGCTAAAGATTTCCAAATTGAATTATTAACAAAAGTATTTCACAAAGAAAATCCAATTCCATTCATAAAAGACTACATAAAGCAAATAAGAGAAGGAAAAATAAATTCTAAATTAATATATAGAAAATCAATAAGAAAAGACTTAAAAGACTATACTAAAATAACTCCCCCGCATGTAAAAGCCGCACGTCTCCTAGACAGCATGGAATCAAACCTCGTAGAGTATTATATCACTGAAAACGGCCCAGAACCAATACAAAAACTAAAGCACAAAATAGACTACGAACAAATAGTAAAGGGCTCAAAACAAAAAACACTTTTCTAAACTAATTTACATCTTTTACAATATTTATATCAAAAAAACTTTGATTTCACCACGCACTAAAGTGCATGGTTTGTTTGGTTTTTTGGATGCTCAAAGTGTTCATGCCCTAAAGGGTGTGGTTTTCAAACACTTTGACATAATCTGTGTTTTTCACAGCAACACGAACCTTTATTTCTCTTATAATCAAAATAATGAGAATAGCAATCATTACAGAAAGTATTGCAATAACAGTCCAGAAAATCACATTTCTCAAACTAATAGCAGAAGAATCCACTATGTCTTGTGAAGGCAAATCTGAGAAGTCATCAGAATCTGATGGATATATTGTTGGTGGAACATAATTTCCACCAGAAGAAATATTTGAATTATTCCTCGCAATCCCCGTAGTACTTCTTCTACCCCCACCACCACCGCTACCACCACTGCTACCTCCAGGATTATTAGGATTATTCACAACAACGAAATTAACAGTAGCATTTCGTTTAGCCCCATTTAAGAAATTACTATAAGCAGTCAACACATAATTTCCAACAGGAAGTAAACCCTGACTATAAGTAAATAATCTATTGTTTGTAGTATTCATTGTAGTATTTGTAACTCCATTATTCAAACTAAAGTTAACACTTCCATTCAAATTCAAAGAAATATTAAATGTAACTGGAAACGCAGATAAAGCATAACTCTCATCTGGACTAGGCTCATTTATACTCATAGTAGGAACAATATCCACAACCCTAAAGTCAACAGATAAACTTTCGTTAACCCCATTACTAAAGTTAGCATAAGCAGTAAAAGTATAATTTCCAATAAGAAGTAAACTCTGACTATAAGTAAATGTTCTACGATTTAAAGTATTCATTGTAATATTAGCAACTCCACCATTCAAACTAAATTTAACACTTCCATTCATACTCAAATTAACATCAAACACAACAGGAAAATCTAAAACAGTATATAAATCTCCAGAATCAGGCTCATTTATAGATATATTAGAATAAGTATTATTATTCGAGGAGTTATTATTAGGATTAATCACCGAGCTAATAGAATAGTTCGTCCATCCAGTAACATTAAACACAACAGTACCAGCATTCAAGCTAGTCAAATTAGTACAAATATTTGCAGGACAAGAAAGCCCATTACGTAACATTACCGGATTAACTAAATTAGTTGGAAGACCTTCGAAAGTAATTCTAGCAGGCACATTTAACCTAGGACGCAACGCAGACTCAACGTTTGCAAGATTACGTTCTACATGAATATCACTACCCAAATCAAGCCCATTTACATTCATAAATGGTTGAGTAAAGTTAATCCTACCATTGCTTGTATTAATCAAATTAACAAAAGAATTATTAATTCTATAAGATTTAAATGAACTATCTATAATATCAACATAAGCAGAAGAAGTCGAAGCAAAATAAGGTGAATTAACATCTAAATCATAATGAGAAGAATTTCCATTTATTACATTGACATTTTTAAAAGAATTATAAATCGGAATACCTGAAACTAAAACAATACCATCTCTTCGCGGATTTAGTATAGAAACATTTGAAAAAGAATTAAACCCTGACAATATAGAGTATACTCCAGAAATACTGGAATTTAATAATATATTATTAGAAATATTGTTATGATTAGAGTTAGATAAAGTAATAGAGTAATTTGCCCTAGTAATAGTATTTGAATCTATACTATTATTAAAACCAAGATACAATAATATTCCAGTGTCTAATAAATCCGCAGGGTTCAACTTATTAAGAACATTTCGCTCAATTAAACTCTTATTCGAAAAATTTAAATTAATTCCTACCTGAACATTAGATATTAAGTTTTGAGCAACTCTTGATCTTAAAGTCTCATATAAATCTATTCCAACACTAGTAAATCCTGAAGACACAATACCTGAACCAACAATAGAGTTACCATAAATATAAGAATCTCTATTTCCAGAAGCAATTCCAACTCTAAATGACCTCAAATTGACTCTAGCAACTGAAACATTGCTTCCAACAATATCAATTCCAACACTACTTAATCCAGTTGCAGGACTGATTGAATATCTTGAAGTTCCATCTAAAGTAACATTATTTCCTATAATTGAAATACATGGCGAAATAGAAGCAGTAAAACTCGCATTCAAAACATAATAAGTGTTATTTCTGCTAAGAACTCCACAAGAACTTACATTTATAGCATTTACAGGAATGACAACGGGAGCACCGCCCAAATTAATTGAATAATCTGTCCATCCAGTAACATTAAACACAACAGTACCCGCATTCAAGCTAGTCAAATTAGTACAAATATTTGCAGGACAAGAAAGTCCATTACGTAACATTACCGGATTAACTAAATTAGTTGGAAGACCTTCAAAAGTAATTCTAGCAGGCACATTCAATCCAGCACGAGTAGAATTTACATAAGCATAATTATATTCAATCTTAACATCATCATTCAAATTGCGGCCACTTACTCCTTGAGTCATAACTCCCCCACTAATAGGTTGGGTAAAGTTAATCTCTCCTTTTCCAGTGCTTGTAAATGTTGTAAATGCATTGGCAATCTGATAAGAAGTAAATGAACTATCAACAATATCAATAAAATTAGGCGGACCAGGAACATTACCGTTAGCAACAGCATCAGTTATAGTTAAACTATTTGTAAGAGGAGATTGATTAATAATATTTAAATTCTTCAGCAAAATACTTTGACCACCAAACAATCCAATATCCACAGAATTATTAGTATTCGAAATAGTATTATCTAAAATTTCAACTTTTGTAGCATCCCAAATAGATATTCCTATATATGCTCTATTTATAACATTATTCGAAAATATAACTCCAGAAGGAGTAGCTGCAGCACCGATAACTGCAGCAACATAAGCATCCTTAATAACATTTGAATTCACAACTGAATTACTTCCATAAATGACTATTCCTCGAGACACAGGAACAGTAATATTCAATCTTTGAATAGTGACATTTTTACCTAGAGAAAGTACTGCAGAAGCAGTATAGCTATAAGGCGCACTTGATGTAATCAAATGTTTAAATTCACCATCTAAAGTAACATTATCTCCCTGAATAGTAATGCAATTAGAAGTTGTAAAACTCAGACTTGAATTCAAAACATAATAAGCATTATTCTGACTCAAAGTTCCGCAAGAAGTTACATTTATAACATTAACAGGAACAGCTTGAAGCATTATATTAGGAATTCCTCCAAGATACCACGAAAACAAAACAAAAAATACGGCAATACAAACAATAAGCAAAGGAACACTATAACTCAAAGGTACACGTGGAATAACTAAATTCTTCCTTTTTCTCATACAAACTCCATTCCACACACAAGTTAACTTATTTTATAAACCTTCTCGTAAAACCTACAACATTAAATTCCCACACCTAAAAGAAGATACTTCTCAGACTATCTCAAATGGCTTATAAGTTTTGTAGAATTAAAGTTTTCTTCAATAAAATTGGATTTAATAAATTTAATAATTAAAAAAACAAGAATAATTATCGCTACAAAAAGTATTACAATAATAAGCCAATAGACCACATTCCTTGCACTACCTGAAGAACTCTTTATATTTCCTGAATTTGAATTAAAAAAGCCACTATAATTTGATGGAAGTACAGGTGAAACATAAGAACTTCCCCCAGAACTATTTGAACTATTTCCAGAACCAGAATTTCCTCCATTATTATTCCCACCACCGCTACTACCTCCAGGATTATTATTACTAGGATTATTAACAACTCTAAAATCAACAGAATCGCTCAACCTAGTTCCATTAGTAAAGTTAGCATAAGCAGTAAATGTATAATTTCCAACAGTCAGCAAATTTTGACGATAAGTAAATGCAACATTATCTGTAGTATTCATTGTCGTGTTCATAACTCCATTATTCAAACTAAACTTAACACTTCCATTCTGATTTAAAGTAACGACAAATGTAACTGGAAACGCAGATAAATAATATCTCTCATTTAAATCAGGCTCATCAATACTCATTGTAGGAATAATATCTACAACCCTGAAATTAACTGAAGCACTCAACCTAGTTCCATTAGTAAGGTTAGCATAAGCAGTAAATGTATAATTTCCAACAGTCAGCAAACTCTGACTATAAGTAAATAATCTATTATCTGTAGTATTCATTGTCATGTTCATAAATCCACCATTCAAACTAAACTTAACACTTCCATTCAAAGTCAAATTAACATTAAATAAGACTGGAAAATCTAAAACAGTATATAAATCTCCAGAATCAGGCTCATTTATAGATATAATTGAATTTAATGAATTATTAGTTGTGATATTGGCATTATTCGAAGGATTATTTATAAAAGAATTAATGTTGCTTATAGAATAATTAGTCCAAGAAGTAACATTGAATACAACAGTCCCTGCATTTAAGCTAGTCAAATTAGTACAAATATTTGCAGGACAAAGAACACCATTACGAAGAATTGTTGAGTTCGTAATATTAGTCGGTAAGCCGTAAAAAGTAATAATCGCAGATTTATTTAAACCAGAATTAGAAGAATTAACATAAGCGTAATTAAATCCAAGTCTAACATCATCATTCAAATTGCTCCCATTCACATTCATCAATGATTCTATAAAGTTGATTTTGCCATTTCCAAGATTAACAAATGTTACAAAAGTAGAATTTATGTTATAATAAACAAAAGAATTATCAGTAAGTTCTGCAAATCCATAACTAGTTTCATTAAAAGAATAAAGCAGTAAACTTGAATAAGAAGAGGGTATGTTAGAAACAATATTATTCTTCAATGAAACGCTCTGCCCATCAAAAAATATTGTACCTATGCCTATTCCGCCACTAAGAGGTCTATCTATAATATTATTTGATATTGAATTCCCATTTCCAAGATTAGAAATTATAGAATTAAAGGAATTACTGATATAGTTTGAAACTACTGTGGAATTACTCGCTCCAGCCAAATGTATACCCGCGTGTGCTGAAGTAATGTTTAATCCTTTAACTGTAACATTCCTCCCATAAGCAGATACAAAAACCGCTATTCCAGTTGCTTGCAGAACATATTTAGATTCTCCATCTAAAGTTACATTTACTCCATTAATAGTTATACAATTACCAGCAACATTAATACTCTGATTCAAAACATAATAAGCATTATCCTGATTCAAAACCCCACAAGAATTAACATATGCCACATTCGTAGGAACTGACTGTAACATCACCTGAGGAACTTCTACATTAAACAAAAAAACTAAAATCAAAAAAGCACTTATGCAAACCAAAAGCAAAGGAATACTGTAATACAAAGGCACAACAGGCAATCTAGAAGCTCCCTCATAACTATCGTAGCTCATAAAATCATCACAATCCTCACTTTTTACACACGATAAGTTATTTTATAAACCTTCCTCGAGAAAAACCACAATTAAAATTACCCCAACTCTCACTTTCAATGAAAAAATAAAACAAAAACTACAATTAAAAACCAATATGGTCGGCGCAGTTCGGCGCTTCGCGCCTCACACTTTACTGAAGCAATTATTTTAGCTAATATAATAGCCACAAAAATCAAAAAAAATTATTTCTTAAACGACTCATTAATCAAAATCATCTTCCGAACAAAAAACCAAGAAAAAAAGACACCAATAAAGAAAAAGACTACTCCAACAGTAGAAAAAGCAAAACTCTTATTTCCAACAACATTTCCCGTCAGGCTAGGAAAAGAAGAAAACAAAGCCAAAGCAAAAGAAGCTAAAATATACCTTCCTTTTATTTTTCTAACAATAAACCTTCTAATCGAGTTCATATCTTTAGTTTTTTCATATAAAACTGCCATTCTACGTTCTTTTTTATATTCAGATAAAGCATTTCTAAACAAGTCTTCTAATTCGCTTTTTAAAGAATCATCTGTCTTTGAATATTCAGAAGCTTTAGAATAAAACTTTGCAGCCCTCCTAAAATCCTTAGAAGCTTGTTTGTAGCGTTCTCTTTCAACTTCATCTCTTGCCTCACCTTCAAACCATTCGCCTATAAATCTAAGTTTCTGAGGGTCCTTTGAATAAATATCAAAAGCAGAATAAACCCTCCCCACAGATTTTCTATCAGCAACCTTAACCATAACAAGTTAAAACAAAACAAGTTTATAAAATTATCAAATCTCTAAAATAACCCCATCACGCCCGACATTAATAACTTTAGTCTTTCCAATAAAATCTTCAGTTCCAAAAGTCTCGTGAATATGCCCATGTAAAAGTAAATCAGGCTTAAATTTCAAAACAGCTTTATGAATAGAATCACTTCCTCTAAATCCTACAGATTCTGAAATTCCTTTAGAAGGATGCATATGAGTCAACATAACTTTTTTCTCTATACCTTTAAGGCCTTTATGAGCTTTCTCTAAAGTATCAAAAAGTTCTTTCTCTGAAATTCCAGACCTAGGCCCGATAGCAGTAGAAGCGCTTCCAGCTCCAAAAAAACCAACTCCTTGATAAACTGCGCCATATCCATGAATATTAGTAACTCCGTATAACTGAGCAAGAAAGTCAGTAGTAGCAAAAGAATCCCAATTTCCAGGCAACAAAAGCACCTTCTGATTTTTATCCTTAAACGGTTTAATCAAATTCTTACTTTCACCGAAGCCAGTCAAGTCCCCACATAAAACAACTAAATCAACTCCTTCCTTCTCAGCACGAAGAGCAAGTTTCTTAGTAAGTCGCGAGTCTCCATGCAAATCAGATGCAGCCAGTATCTTTAGTTTCTTTAAAGCCATAAAAATCACACACAACTAACAATTATAAACACTTCTATTTGATAATAAAATTTCTATCAATTAATAGTAAATATTAAGAAAAAGGCTTAAAAAACATACCTATCTTTTGAAGTTATGGCAGACCTTGAAGCAAAACTAGTGGGAGAAGTAGTCAACAAGTCAGGAGAATTATTAGTAATAGATCCTTGTTCATTGAGTAATTTTGACCCACAGTATGAAAAATCAGAAGAAGATTACCTGTTAAGGGCCCAAAACAGAGCATTCGTTAAAAATATGAAACAAATTATGGATATAGCATCTAAACATATAATCAAAAGATTAGCCTCACAAGAACTCAAGGAAATAATAGATGAATATAAAAAAGCAAAAAAAGATACTCCAAAAGAAGAACCAATAAGACGCCAACCTTATTTAGGAACTGGAAGAGGATATGTAGTAATCTGGACAGGTACAGATGGAAGATGTGATATCTTACAAAGTTCAAACAGATTATTTTATGTATCTTTAGACGAACCGTTTGAAGGTCCAAAAAGAAGTGATAAAATTATAGGTTCACCAAATACAGAAACAGCAACATTTGTAGTTGTTGACAAAAGCAGATACAAAATTGAGAGAAATGCAGATAAAAGTCTTTATACTGTAGTTCAAGCCGAGCCAGGAATTTATCAAGCAAGATTTCTTAGCAAAGGATTCAAAGTAAGATTACAAAAGAAAGAATAAGTACATTATCGTCTACAAATCAAAAAACTCAAAAAAAGTGAAACAAAATAACTACTATCAAAGATAACAAGCATATAGAAAAACTTAAAAGCGATATACTTATTGCAATATAGAGATTACAAAGGATATATCAAAATGATTCAAAAACCAAAAGACAGTTTCGACGTTTTCTTCAGAAGAAAACCGGCTTTGATGCTAGTAGCCTTAAAAAAGTTAACACGCGCAAGATACGGCTCAATCCTTGCAAAGGAAGTTGACTGCACATATAGTCACGCAGTAAAAATACTTCAAATGTTAGAAAAACTTGAACTAGTAGGCTTCGAGAAAAAAGGCAGAATAAAATTAATCAAACTCACAAAGAGAGGCGAAGAAGTAGCTAACAATATAGAAAATATAAAAAGAGTAATTGCTTAACTAATTAATGAAAAATATCCTAAAACACATTCCAAACTTCTTAACAATATCCAGAGTTTTCCTTACTTTTGTCATTATATATTTAATTTTCACAAAAGCAGACATAAGAACAACAATAACTATCTTTGCAATAGCCGCACTTACTGATTGGCTAGACGGCCAATTGGCCCGTAAGTTTAAGTGGGAAAGTGAATTTGGAAGAAAAGCAGATATAATTGCAGACAGATTTCTATGGGTAGGAACTGCACTAGCATTCATAATTGCGTTCGGAATGTCTGGAAATTTAGGCTGGATTCAAGGAATGCAAATTTTATTCATAATGTCTAGAGAAATAATAACTGCCCCATTCGCAGTAGCTTATTTCATGTCTGGAAAATCAATACCCCATGCAGCCTATATCGGAAAACTAACCACATTTGTCCAAGGATTCGCCCTTCCAGCATTAATTCTAAGCATTTATTACCTAACATGGACTTTTATTTCAATCCCATTATCAATAGCATGTCTTATCCTAGGCTCAATTTCGGCAAAGCATTATATTAAACAAACAAGTGCTACAAAAAAGTTCAACAAGAAAAAGAAATCAACCAGTAGATAATTTATCAACAAAGCTATCAAGCCCTTCTATATGAGAAACACCCATTATTAACAAAATTTTTCTAAGTGAAGAATCAATTCTAACGCCCATAGGAGCCATTTCTTTTTTAATAATCTTATAGAGCTGTTTTCCCTTCTTATCAAAATCAGTCAAGATGCATACCTTATCTTTCCCATCAATACCACAAACAATTTTCTCAATAATCTCTCGAAGAGAAACACCAATTTTATTAATAGTGAAAACTCTTCTAAACCCTAAATTATTCAGAGCATCGGCATCTTTTCTGCCCTCAACAATAAATACATAATCCTTATATCTTGAAAATATATCAGACCATTCAAAGCTAATCATGTATTTCAATGAAGTCATAAGTATAAATATAAATTGGTTGAAAGGACAATCAAAAGAATTATAAAACGCATAGCCATATAATTAATATGAAAAAAACATGCACATTTATTTATGAAGATATGACTGACAGATTATTTATCTCTCGCAAAGATAATTCAGATAAAATATATGGAAGCATCAGAATACTTAATGTGATATTGGACATCACAACAAATAATGAAGTAGCCAACATAGAATTGATAGATGCCTCACAATACTTAGAATCTTTAGGCCTAGATTCATCAATATTGCAAAATCTTACAGAAGTAGAGATTTCATTTAAACAAATAAGACAAGGTTATCTTATTGCATTTATTCTAAAATCAGGCAAAAAAGCAATAGCAGTGCCATATAACATTCAAATGCCTGTAAATAAGCAGATAGTAATCAACCAATTTTAAATCTCTTCCCCAAACTTCTTTTATATTCAATCGCGTGAATCAATAGTAAACTGCCTCTTTTTGTAATAGTTGCTATGGAAAAAGTAATATTGTTACTTAAATTGTAAAATAACTCATAACCTGTATCTCCAAGTTTCAATAATTTCTTCTCAATAGCAAATACCTTATCAAATTGCGGAAAGACTTCTAGCACTCTTTCATCAGATATATCTCGCATAGCGTTTCTAATCCCAAAATTTTGAGTAAAAATCAGCTTCTTGCCCTTAATATTTTGTGTAATTATTTCATCTATCTCTTTTTTATCTCTAATCAACCCAATCATCACAATTTATCATTTAAAAAAGATTATATAATTTTCTAAATAATTTATAGAATTAATTTTCAACTCTCTTTAAACTCTTTCACAGGCTCGGAGACTCACTGCGAAGAACTTAATTTCACATTCTCTTGCTCAACCATCCTCACATGCTCGGATATTCGCTATGGAATGTGAAATGGCCCCGACGGTCTTCATACTCCGCAGCGAGGAACACCACAATCTTCAGATGAGGATGTCCACAGCAAGAGAGAATGAAGATATGCTCAATCTTGTAAAAGTTGGAGGGCCAAAGAGGACTTGCTCATCTTTGGATGCAAGCAAATTCTTTTCAAGAAGAATTTGCTGTACAGAAAATCTCTAAGATTTTCTTGTGTCCAAATCCATGACATAAAATGGCCCCGACGGGATTTGGACCCGCGACACCCTGGCCCCGACGGGATTTGGACCCGCGACACCCGGCTTAAAAGGCCGGTGCTCTACCAGGCTGAGCTACGAGGCCGTAGTCAGAGATAAATCTCTTAAAAGCAAAACAAAACTGGTTTTTTAAACATGTCGAAGTGTTTGAAAGTTCAATCTCTTTGAAGTAACACTTCGATCACGAGAAGTTTGTTGACAATGACAAACTTCTGTGCAACAAAATCTTTTATAGATTTTGTATGCATCCAAAAAACATCTAAATGTTTTTTTGATTAGCTATCCTAGAAAAATAGAAAAAAATCAAAACAACCTATCTATATGTTCTCCAAGTATGCTCGCACTTCACACACTTGTAAAACTTAGTCTCTGACTCATCGGAAGAACGAGTCTGCATCGTCCAAAAATATGCTTCTTTTTGCTTACAAGAAGGACACTTTATCTCTATAATCGGATAAGTATTCAACTTAGACTCATCAACAACAGCAATCCTATCAGGGACAGCTATCTTCTCAGAAGACTGAATCTTTAATTTTCCCTTAAATTTATAACCGCATTTAGCACAAGCTGGAGCCTTATCTCCTTCAACAAGCAACATCCCTCCGCATTTAGAACAAAATTCCATATATCCTCAAAGTTAATAATCCACCTTTTAAAAGTATATTAACCTTTCGGTTAACATTATGGAGGCCATGAAACCTCTTCAATTCTTGGGTAAATAAAATATGTATGTCCTGTAGAATCACCATCAGAATAACAACCCCCAAATCTCATTATCATATAAGCAGTGTTGCTTGCCATGCACCAATCATCTCCATTTGTCGAATCAGAATCACATCCAGTAGCGCCCCCATAAGAACTAGGACCTAAAAATCCTTCAAATTTTTGCCATGTATTTGAATCACCCTCATCAGACTTAAAATAAGGATTACTCCAATCACCGGCAATTTTATTAGTAGCTGAATTATAAATATTAAATCCAAAAAAGTTATCCATAAGTGTATCTGTAGACTTTATCCAAATACTGTACTTATAAGCTTTATTTGAATCAGCAGGAATTAAAGAAGTGCCGGCCCAATTATAACAATTCTTAGTATCAGTCTCCCTACTATCATGAGAATAAACTTCTATATTATTATAATCTAATACTAATGTTTTTTCGGGTGAATCTTTATCCCACCCAGTATCTCCTATCATTAGCCAATTAGGAACTAAATTCACATTTCCTGTAGCCTGACCTGTAATTATACCATTAGATATTAATTCTAAATTTGACCCCTTCTTTTTGTAAAACACTTTAATATATCCTTTAAAATTCCCCTCGGTCAGATTACAAGGCAAGTTTAAAGTAGTAGATGTTCCAGCACCTATTGATATTGAAGCGCCAAATTCTCCACATCCCTCAACTTCAACTTTACTTATATCATAAGGCTCTGATGCACCATTCGCCAACTCAATATTTACCCCACTTAATTCTACATTTTCAGCGCTCAAATAAAACGGTGGATCAATCATTCCATTATTGCCAGCCAATCCATCAAAATTAAAAATTCCAATATATGCAAGCATTCCAATTGCAACTATTGCTGCAAGAATTGCCCACCCATATGTCATCAAGAACTCCATCGCTGCCTGACCTTTCTTTCTCTTCATCGACAAAAATAAAGAAAACATTCCTGCAAATATAAAATAAATCCCTGCAAATCTTATATTTCCTTCATCTGCCCCTGAAGATACAATTCTACCAGTTATATCTTGAAAAGATTCTATATAAAGCAGAAATCCAAATAATAATAATAAAACCCCTATACTTGAATAAAACACTCTCCGCATAAATAACATCAAATAAGTATCTTTATCTACCTTTCGCAGTTATGGAAATTCAAATGGAATATTTAGATTTAAGAAGTTAATGCTTCTAAACCTTTAGCTATAAAAACAGACGAAGCTACTGCAACAATTGTTTGATAAGCAAAATACAAAGTCTCTTTTAAATCATGCTCACATCCTTTCCATGAAAACTCATTAGCCAAGTCATCTGCAGAAAGACCTCTACTTGAAAGCTGAGAATAATATTTACTAACATCGCAAACATAATCTTTTACCCCGAAAATAGGAATAAAATATCTCGAACTAAAATTAAACTTCAAATTATCCATAACAATATAAGAAAATATTAATATTTAATTATTTAGGCGATAAATTACTTACAAAATCCTCTCTGACTAGGATCTCGAGAACCTTCAAAGAAGATAAGCTTAATCCATCCTATTCCAGGAACTCGCGCAATAGCCTTCCCGACAAATTGCTCGGGCTCAATATTTAACTCCCCGGGCAACTGAGCAAAATTATTATCTCCTTTAGTGTCATACGGCTCAACGCGAACAAGCCTATGAATTAAAGGATACTTATATTGAGAATTAAATATCAAAACATCTCCTTGATTATAAGACCCACGACCTGAAACAAGAATTATATCTCCTTTATTTAACCCATTCTTAAAATTCAAATTACTAAACTCTTCTTTATCTATTCCATGTTCTTCATACCAAACTCCATTGCTCTCCCACCAAGAATCAAATCCGCTAGTATGATACATCGAACACGATTCAACAACGACGAGAGGCAGGGACGTCATAAACACCCAGCTCAAAAAAGGAAAAAATAGAAACTTAATAAAAACAAAAGCCAAAACAAGTGAAACTAACCAAGACTGCCAAGTATCTTGTTTCAAAAAAGTCCAAAACCTCTTCATATTAACCAAAAATTTATTCACTCAACTATTATAATTCGAATGTTTAAAAACCTAATCAAAAAGAAATAGAGGCTTATAAAAACAAAAACATTTAAAACTAAAATTTCTGCAGAAAAAGAAATTTGAGGATTAAACTTTATCAAAAAAACTTTGATTTCAGTTTTTTGGATACTCAAAGTGTTCTATCAAGATACACTTTGATATAACAATAAAGTTTAAATAGTATATCTCTTTCCGTATATACATAAAAGATACACCATGACAGATATATTTGACAACACAATATTATGCAAACACTGCAATAGCAAAATGGAAAAATCCCTAATAAACAAAAACGGTTTTGAATTAAGAGCGGTATCTTGTAAAAATTGTAAAGAACAAATAATCCATCCAGCAGACATAAACAACATGAATAATTTCAACAACATCAAAGACAAAACATACAACGTAAAACTAAGAATAATAGGAAACAGCCACGCAATAAGCATTCCAAAAGAAATCATAAATTTCATAAACCATCAAGAAAGAGCCATGGACAACATGGTAAGATTATGTTTCGAAGACATGCATAGACTAAGTTTAAGGTTTGGAGGACTTTAATAAGATTTTAAGCAAGATATATAAACTAAACAAAGAAACAAAAATAACATGCCAGAACCACCAAAACTCATAAAATTGAAAGTCCTAGAAGCGTTACAAGACGACGCTTACAAAGGCATCGCCAGAATAGACACTGAAGTAATGCGCGCTTTAGGTTTAAACCGAGGAGACATAGTCTCAATTCAAGGAGAAAGAGAAACTGTAGCAATAATAGACCGCTCATATCCTGCAGACATCGGGGAAGGCATAATTCGTATCGATGGTTTAACAAGAAAAAACGCAAAAACGGGAATAGGAGAAAAAGTAACTGTAAGAAAAGCCCAAATTAAACCAGCAAAAAAAGTCACAATCGCGCCAGCACAACCAGGGATAGTAGTCCAAGGAGATCCAGAAGCGTTCAAATCCGGTTTGTTAGGCAGAGCAGCAATGAAAGGAGATCTAGTCTCGCTAGGCGGAGCCCAAAGAAGAAGAGACTTAATGCACGACATGAACGAAGCTTTCGAAGACTTACAAGATTTATTCAGAGGCGGAATGGGTTTCCAAAATATAAGATTTAAAATTATATCAACTACGCCAGCACAAGCAATTGTAATAACTGAAGACACTGAATTGACGGTAAATCCAAAAGCAACAAATGTAGAAGAAGAAGACTCAATCCCTGAAGTAACTTATGAAGACATTGGCGGACTAACAGAAGAAATACATAAAATCCGAGAGATGGTCGAGCTACCGTTAAAACACCCAGAAGTATTCGACCGTTTAGGAATAGAACCTCCAAAAGGCGTTCTGTTGCACGGCTCTCCAGGAACTGGTAAAACCCTCCTGGCTAAAGCAGTAGCAAATGAATCTGAAGCAAATTTTATTTTATTAAACGGTCCTGAAATAATGAGTAAATTTTACGGCGAGTCAGAGAAAAAAATTAGAGACATTTTCGAAGAAGCTGAAAAAAATGCACCTTCGATTATTTTCATTGACGAAATAGACGCAATCGCTTCAAAGAGAGAAGAAACTCAAGGAGAAGTAGAACGCCGAGTTGTATCTCAATTATTAACAATGATGGACGGTCTAAACTCAAGAGGCAAAGTAATAGTAATAGGTGCAACAAACAGAATAAATTCTATAGACCAAGCCCTAAGACGCCCAGGCCGTTTTGACAGAGAAATTGAAATATCTGTCCCAGATAAAAAAGGCAGACTAAATATTTTAAAAATTCACACAAGAGCAATGCCTATGAAAAAAGACGTTGATTTAGACGAGTTAGCGTCTAAAACTCACGGCTTCGTCGGAGCAGACCTAGAATCATTAGCAAAAGAAGCGGCAATGGGAGTTTTAAGAAAAGCTCTTCCAGATTTAAATCTAGATGAAGACAAAGAAATTCCTCAAGAAGCTCTAGACAAAATGATTATAGGAAAAGAAGATTTCGAAGCAGCTCTAAAGGTAGTCAGACCCAGCGCTATGAGAGAAGTCTTAGTTGAAATGCCAAATATTTCATGGGAAGACATTGGCGGATTAGACACAATAAAACAAGAATTACGCGAAGCGGTTGAATGGCCTCTAAAACACAGAGAAAGTTTCGAACGCTTAGGCATAAAACCTCCAAGAGGAATCTTACTCTACGGACCTCCAGGAACTGGAAAAACATTACTAGCTAAAGCAGTAGCAAAAGAATCTGAAGCTAATTTCATTAACGTTAAAGGTCCATCTTTATTATCTATGTGGGTCGGAAAATCAGAAGAAGGAGTAAGAAAAGTTTTTGAAAGAGCAAGACAAGTGTCTCCATGCGTAATCTTTTTCGATGAAATAGACGCATTAGCAGGAAAAAGAGGAATGGAAATGGGTTCAAAAGTTACCGAGCGAGTTCTAAATCAAATGCTCGCAGAAATGGACGGCATTGAAGATTTAAAGAACGTCGTCGTTATAGGAGCAACTAACAGACCAGACATGTTAGACGCAGCTTTAATGAGGCCAGGTCGTTTTGACAGAATACTTCTAGTAGATGTTCCAGACTCAAGAAGTAGAGAAAAAATATTAGACATCCACACAAAGAAAATGCCAATAGTTCCAACAAAAGATGAAATAATGAGTATAATTAACTACTTCGGAAAAGAAATAAAATTAAATCCTATCACAGTAACAGGCACTCCAGAAGAACAAATCAAAAAGAAAAATGAATTAATTAACATCCAAGACCTATCTGACAAAGACAAGATTATACACTACCTAGTCAAAAAAACAGAAGGCTTCGTAGGCGCAGACATTGAAAGTTTCGTAAGAGAAGCAGCAATAATTGCATTAAGAAAAAACATAAATACAAAAGTAGTAACTGTAAAAGACTTCGACGAAGCCCTAATCAAAGTAAAACCATCAGTCTCGGAAGACACAGCAAAACGTTATAAAAAGATAGAAGAACATTATCTTAAGAAAGCTAAGATCGGTGGCTTGGAATTAGGACCTCTTTACGCTAATTAATTAGCATAAATTATTTTTAATGTTATTTAATTCTCTCTTGTCTTAATATTAATATGCTCAACAACTAGTCGATAATTTTAAATGAAGAAGATTCTAAATCTCCAATCCGAATCTTATATTCGTTTCCAGGAATTATTTGCATTTGATCGATATTTTCATATTTTACTATTTTTGGAACTGTCCACTTTACCGATCCTGTGTTTTCTACATTCTTAAATAAGATAATTCCCTTTGTTAGACATACTTCACTTGTTACTTCTGTGTTTTGACTGTTGCCTGTGTTTTGACTATTACTTTCTTCTCCTCTAGGCTTGGAGGTGGTTGGTATTGAAGTACTTTGGTGACACTTCGGAGTCTGATCTATAAGAGTGATGTAATCAATTGTTTCAATATTCCTACTTTTCCATTCAATATCGTAAGTACTTCCAATCTTAAGCTTTGAATTTTCTTCTGGAAAGACAATCTTCTTTACTTTAGGCGTTGATGGTTCTTCTATATACAATGGCACTTTGTTACTTGTCCCAAAAATATTTTCTATATATACTTCATATTTTCCAGGTTCTAAATCAAGTTCTGTGATTAGTCCATCAATAAATCGCACATTTAGTTGATTCTCAGTTTGAGGTGCACCTTCAATTAAAGTAAAATAAATATCATAATTTTCTTTTGAATCAGGATATAATTTTATATTATTACGCCCTAATTCATTTGATGCAAAATTCTCTCCAGAAATAGTTATCGTAGAAAATTGATTCTTATTTTCAATTTCTAAATCATTAGCCATATTAGGTACTGCTCTAAGAGATCCTCTGTCTGGAGTTATTGATCTTATTATTGGATCTTTGTCTTCTCCTTTTATTGTTATAAATACCTTGTCCATTGAACTATGGATTCCTTGCCCATTAGTTTTTACTACAATTGCAAAATTTCCCGTCAAGCCTTCTGGAACCTTCCATTTTAGACTCCTTTTTTTTAGTTCGCGTCCTAGCGTTATGCCAAAGACTTCATTTCCTTCATCATCCAGCCTAATTAAATTTACAGTTATCGAATATTCAACAATTACAAAACTTGAAGTATCCCACGCAATGTCAATCTCATCTCCTTGATTTAACATACTGTTATTTATTGGATTGATTATCTTCGTGAAAGAGTCTTCTTCAGTTTCAAAAAATGATTTGATCCAATCAAGAGGATAGAATGCCGATACAAGTGGAACTGTAATTAACAATAAAACAATTAAATAAAGGTACACTTTCCCCACAATAACCATACAGAATTACAGTTTATATAATTAATCATGAGATAGAAAATAATTTATTATAGTAAAGCATGAATGGCCAATTAACTAATTATTTATTCTCTCGTCGTAATATACTTCGTCCCGTCTTCAAGAAGCAAAACAGTATGCTCCGCCTGAGCAACCTTTCCGCCATTAACTTCAACTAATTGAGGATACTGATATAAAACTCCTGCCTGTTCAAGCTGACGCAAAGCAAGCATTCCTCGACTTCCAAATTTAGCATGCACCCAACGTGAAGCAAAAGGCAAAGTCTTATACTCATCAGCAATCCACGCCAAAACATCACGAGCAAACCTATCTCGCACACCAGCACCAGAATCTACATTAACGCGATAAATCCCACTCTTACCACCGTCACGAACACGACCAAGCCCATTAGTAGCAAACGGTTCCGTTGCATAAAGTCCTTCTTCTAAAACGTCCTTCTGTCCAGAATCAAAATTAGGAACTGTCCATCCAGCATGCACAACAAAGCGTTCAATACTATGCCCTGATAAATTAGATATTGAACTAAATCCAAGTTTAGAAATCGCAGAGCTAATCTCAGCACCTATTTCAGTGAGTCTTTTACCAACAGCAAAAGCCGAAACAGAAGCAGAAACAGCAGCCTCAGCTGCTTCAATTAATTTTCTATTCTCCTCAGAATCCTCAAGGTCAACAGTAAAAGCAGTATCTGCAATATACCCATCAACACTAATTCCAATATCTACTTTAAGCAAACCGTGAGCCAAAGTCGAATCTCCAAAAACAGGAGTATAATGAGCAGCAATTTCATTCATACTCAAATTAACGGGAAAAGCAGGTTTAGCCCCAAGAGATGAAATCTTTTTATCAATCAAATCAGCAATCTCAAAAAGAGGTTTATCTTTTATAACAATCTCGCGAGCATATCTACGAAGCTCCTGAGCAATCTTGCCTGCCTTAATTATTTTATCAATAACAGATTTTTCCATCACTCAGAATAAAAAGCATGCTTTATATATTCAATGACTTTGAAAATTGAACAATTATAGGTCTTGAATAGATAGAACAAGAACAAAAAGCGTTCAAATATTTTGTTATTGGACTATAGAATTAACTACCAACTTCTCTAGTTTCAAATCCCAAATCTTTTGCAAATTTTTCAAGTCCATTTCTTGCTCTTTCATCATCAATAAAATGTTCTCCATAAAAACTATAAGCACCTCCATCATAGTCCATACGTAAAACGGCTCCCCCTTGAACCATATATCTATTAGATGATTTTGTACCAATAATTCTCTCTTCTGAAAGAACTATACAATTACTAAGTAAATAATTTATTATTGGATCAATCAAGTCTAAACCACCTTTTAATTCAACAACCCTCTTACAAGTCCATGTTCCTCCATCTCCAACTCCTCCAGCACCCATAATCAGTTTCAATTAATTCCTTATTTAAATATAATTACAATATAGATCATACAAATGCTTCTTGGCTAATAAACTTCAAGCCCTAACCAATCCTAATTCTCCAGCAATAGCCTCAAGTCCTTTTCTTGCCAAAGCATCGCCCTGAACAAATTCCCCTCTTACTGAATAAAATTTATTTTCTCCTTTACAATATTCACGGCAGATAGTGATTACTGCTCCTCCGACAAGCTCATATCTTTCTTCACTTGTAGCACTAAGACCATTATCATTTTTATTAGATGAAATTAAATTAGCCCCAGATCTTAGATAACTACCAATCATTTCTAATTGTTGTACGCGATTTACTCTGCTACGCAACTTAAAAGCAATACTATATTTTTTTGTAGGTAACTCTTCAGACATCACAAAACCTAAAAATTTGAGTATTTATAACCAACGAATTTAGCATTTCACTAATTTGTCGTTGATTATCTTATGTCTTTCACTATAAGCCAATCTAACAAAAATCAAAAAGCATAAGCTGGTTGTCCATCAGGCAATCTTTGCGGTTCCAATGAACCAATCATTTCCCTTAAAGGCTTCTTAACAACTCGCTTCATCTTCTCCTTGTTAGTTTCAGCTCCAACCATTTCTAAGAATCTATCTTTAGCCTCGTATCTAGCCCTATTTTTAACCATTCTCTCAAAAGAACCAGACTCAATTGCAGGCCCAATTATTGGAAGAATATAATTTATAGGTTTCATTATTGCAAATTTAAGAAGTCCATACCAATCATGCGATTTCTTCATATACTTGTAAACGGCAGGTACTTCTGCCAAAGTTTTAGCTCCAAACAAAACATAACTTGCAGCAGAAAAATTCATAAACGGCGCCTTAGAAAACAAAGAATAAATATCATTTGCAAAAGCAGTTACCATTGAACCCCTACCAACAAATTTTCTACCAATCCCTTTCAGATTATCTTCATATTTTGCTATTGCACCATCAACATAAGACTCAAGCTTGCTATATCTTCTTGCTCTTTCAACATCGCTTACGTTTTCAAAATAATTTTTCAAATCTCTCTTTAAACTAATAATCATATCATCTCTAGTAGGCCCACTTCCCAAATACTCCCTAGTCTTTCTTACAGCCTTATTCAATAAAGACTCTTTGTCAGAATCAAGTCTATCTTCAAGATTAGCCATTTTACTTCCTAGATTCGTCTACGACTCCTCGTATAATATCTTGATAACCTACAATTCCTATAAACTTACCATTATCTACAACAGGACATACAAAAGTCCTAAGGTCATTCATTATTTTCAAAGCATCCTCTATACTACTTTCCAAATCAATATACTTAACATTCTTAGTCATAATATCTTTGACTTTAACTTTTGAAGCATCTTTATCACCAACAATAACTTTAATCAAATCAACAGTTGTAAAAACACCTTCCAATTCTTTTTTACCATTAACAATATAAAATCTTCTTATTTTCTTAGAACTCATTTCTTTAGCAACGTCTTTAACACACTTATCTCCAGAACAAACTTCTGCCTTCATTATATTAATCTTTCCCATAAGGCACTAAACTTTCCTATTCTTATAAATCTTTCTAGATACTACAAAAAAGAGTAAAAAAAGCCACACAAACAAAAAAGAATTAGCTAAAAGACTTGATTTAATAAAAAAATTTTCAGCAATAGCAAATCCAGTCACTTTAAAGAAAAATGGCATCAAAAATATAGGCGACAATATAATTAAACCAGTAATCACTTTATCCTCCAAATCGCCAGCACCAGATTTTTTACCTTTAATTTCTTTTCCAACTTTGTGCTCTAAATACTGCCTAGACACTTTCCCTAAATCAATATCCCTTCTAGGTAAAAATTTATTTCCTAACGCACTCCCCAATCCCCCTGCTAATCCAGCAAATATCAATCCCGCAACATAAGCAATAATATTTGCATAATTTTCAGGTCTTTCAGCATCAAGCCCGTACTTTCTCCCAAGTTCAGTCAACTCCCTATATGCAACATCTCGCGTTCTAATTTGTCCTGTTTCCAATTCCCTCATTCTTTGACCAATGTTATAAAGAGTATTTACCTCATTCATTTTTTCAGCCAAATATTTCTCATCATCTTTATTTAACTTCTCAAGCCCTTTTGATGCCCTAGCCAATCTATCGGCAATCTCTTGAATATCTTTATTTCCTATCTGCTTTGCTCTATCTGCTTCATTCAACATTTTCAAAAGTTCATTATAATTGTCTGCATATTCTTTAGACATCCTATTTTCGACATCTCCTTTAGACTGTCCCCCTATAAATTCAGACATCCATTTATTGAGTTTCTCCCTCATACTAGGAATACCAGTCTCTCTAAAACCTTCATAACCTGGAGCCTTTCTTGAAACTTTCCCAAAACCTTCAGCAGCATTTTTCATTTCATCAACTATATATTTCCTATTACTCAAATTCTGCTTATACGTGTCCATTAATTCTCTTATGCCTGTAAAATATTCATTATCTGCAACTTCAAATTCTCTTTGCGCCTTTTCAAACCGCGCACCTTCAGTACCTCGGCCAATTATTTCCTCCCCTAATCTTTGAGCCGCTCTTCCAAGTCTCTGAGAAGCATCTGCAGCATACAAAACTATTTCAGCAGTATTCTTTACAGGCTCATGAGCATACTTCTCATATGCACCAAAAGCAACTGCCGTTGCAACAACACCTGGCAAAAATCTCCTCTTAACCCAATTCTTTCTTGCATTTCCTTTCTGCTTCTTAATCGCATATTCCATCGCCTCTCTGGCTTCAGGAAGTTTACTCTGTACTTCTCTCTCTACTTCCTCGTCAACAGCATCTTGTTCTTCTCTTTTCTTTTTCTTAGCCTCACTTCTTCTTCCAAAATATCCCCTAGTGCCTTCAACAGCAGAATCAACTTTAGACACCGTAAAATCATAAGCCCTACTAAATAAATTCTTTTTCTTCTTAGCACTCATCAAAACACAACTATTAGTATATATTTAAACTTTTTAATTCCGTCTAATTCGTCTCTCTTTTGGAACAAAATTAATCAATCCCTTGCCATCAGAAAACCCACATCCAAAAATATCATTATCATGTTTAACAACATACATTCCTTTCTCCAAAACAACATTCAAATTATGCCCATTCATCCATCCATCAACTTGTTCATCTGTAAGATTAACAACATTCTTTGAAAACTGCTCTTTGAAAAACAAAGCCCCGTCAAACCCAAATCTAATGAACTCCATATCTTGTTTAAACAAATAAAGTCCTATAAATTCAACATTAGAAATATCTGCAAGTGCATAAATCTCATCAATAGTCAAATCCCCACTAAATCCACGTATTCTTTCCTTGCCTGTTTCAAACAATATCTTAGGCACAGAACTAACTCCAAACTGCTTATTCAACCGTTCAAGCAGCTCTTTCTTTTTTTTAGCATTATAAAATTCAACTTTCATCTAACACCCTTCAATTTAAAATATTTATTAACTATATCTTTATGTGTGAAAGCTAAATTCATTTTAGAAATCTCCTTTCTAGAAAACCATTTAGATTCAGAAACTTCCCAGTTTCTCTTTAGTTCACCAATAGTTTCAATATTAAAAACAAAAACCTCAGCATGTAATTTCAATCTTCTAAGCATTTCCTCATGTACAAACAAAAATTCTGCACTTCTAGATTTCAGCCCAGTTTCCTCAAACAATTCTCTTTTAGCAGCATCTATATTTTTCTCCCATCTTTTAATTCCTCCTCCAGGCAAACACCATTTTCCACCCTCAATTAATAAAGGAGATCTTTTAGTCAATAATATCTTGCCATCTTTAATAACGACACAAGCAACAGCAGACTGAATTCCAAACAACCAAACCAATGCGCGAATCATTTAACATCTCCAATTAATTTATCTAATATTTTACAATGCTCTTTAATAATCCAATTAAGTCTTCTCTTTTTCCAGATTGACCTTGTAACAGCCATAAGATGCAAAATAAAGTAGCCCCTAATAAGAACATCATTTTTACTATTCATCTTTAAACCATATCCTTTTAAAAAATATTTGAAGTTCTCATAATCTTTAGACCTAAATATAAGCCAATATTTAGCTTGCCCAATATCTGCTAGATTATGCCCTTTCATCGCATTGTCAAAATCGAAAAGGCCTAAAATATTTCCCTCAGACGATACTAAAATATTAGATAAATGATAGTCCCAATGCATTGGAACAAAGTCTATATTTTTATCTAATGTCTTAAGAAATATACTAAATTCATTTTTTAAAAATAAATAATATTTATTATTCATATTTTCCTTAGCAAATTCAAGATATTTTCTAACACGAAGTTTATTCCATTTCAACCAATCTTTAATATCTCGAACTTCATGTTTATGATGGACCCAAAAGTCTGGAATAGATAAACTATGTAATCTCTTCAATAATTTACCTATATTTAACAAAATCTTAGCCTTAACTTTTAAAGAAAATTTATTATAAACATCCAAAGCATTCTTCCCATTAATAAATTCCATTACAACTATTCCTTGTTTAACAAATAGATTGTTAGAATATATTTTAGGAACTGGAAAGTCCTTTTCATACAAGAAACTTAAAACATTATTATTTGTCTGAATCATTTTTTGATTTTTTGATTTATAGATTTTAACAGCTAAATAAATAGATGGATTTTTTATTTTAACCTTATATACTGGACTAACAAGCCCTCCTTTTAACAACACATAACTCATAATTTGTGCATCTGGAAATGTCTTTTTAACTTCACATAAAACTCTCTTCTCAATAAATTTTGGTTTCATTTCACTTCCTCCAAATGTTTAATATGATGTAATTTAGTAATAAAAAATTTATTCTCTTTATCAGCCTCAATAATTGTTACAGCCGCATTTGGGCTCACTTTCTCAACAGCATTAACATGCTCATGCTGAGTGCCTAAAAGAATTTTTAATAAACTTATTTTTGTACCACCATGCGCCATTATTAAAACAGTTTTATTTTTCCATTTTCCAATATTTTCTTTCAAAAATTTATCCACGCGAGCATCTACCTCTTGAGCATTTTCTCCACCAGAAGGAATTTTTCTAGGATTTTCCAACATCCAATTATGATATTGCTTAGAATCCTTTCCATCAAAAATACCTTTAGTTCTCTCTCGAAGTAATTCAGTATAAATAACTTTTTGATTTATAAATTGTAACAAAGGAGCAAGAGATTCCTTACACCTTCCAAGATCAGAACTGTAAATCAAATCAATTTTTTCATTCTTCAAATATTCAGCCAATTTTTCAACTTGCCTTAATCCCATATCGCTTAATTTTCCATGAGTCTGACCTTGCATTATACCCTCTTTATTCTCAACAGTCTCACCATGTCTTACAATTATTAATTTCATTTTATCTCCTCAAGCAATCTAAGCTTAGCAACAAAAAAACCTTCACTATCATTATCTTGGGGGTAAATTCTAGCACACTTAATCATTTCAGAACTAAACGCTTCACCATCCCAAGAAGTAACACCAGGTCTAGATTTTAAAGGCAAATCTAACTTTTCAAGTGAAACAGGAAAATTCTTCAAAGCAAAATCAACAACTGCCTCATTCTCTTCTGGAGAATGAGTACAAGTAGAATAAACTAACACCCCATCTTTTTTCAAACATCCAAGCGCATTAGCAATCAACTTCTTCTGCTCACGAGATAACTTATAGACTACTTTCTCATTCCACATCAAAAATGTCTTAGCCGAGCTACGCAAAGTTCCCTCCCCAGAACAAGGAGCATCTAATAATATTTTATCAAACTTAAATTTCTTCTCCGTCAAACGTTGACATAATCCAACACCATCATTTCTAACACAAACAGCATTCATAACACCACAACGTTCAAGATTAGCAGCCAAAATCCTAAGCCTATCAAGCTTAACATCATTCGCAATAATTGTCCCACTATTCTGCATAGAAGAAGCAATCTGAGTAGTCTTACTCCCAGGAGATGCGCAAACATCAAATACTCTTTCACCTGGCCTAGGATCGAGAGCAATAACACTCATCATACTACAAACTTCTTGAATATAATAATACCCAAGCAAATGTTCAATAGCATTTCCCAAATCTCCAGGACCAAGTTCAGAATCAACAAGCATTATTTCAGGGCGTGTAGAAAAAGGCTGAATAACATTCCACCTCTTCTTCAAACGAACAAAAAGCTCCTCACAAGAGATCTTAAGAGTATTACATCTAATATAATTCAAAGGTTTAGTATGAATAATAGAATTATATTTATCAAAATCTTCCTTATTCGACAAGAGAGCTTTCATTCGCACTTCAAATGCAGGTTTCATTTCAGGTTTAGCCATATAATAGTGATTGTTTATAGGGTTTTAAAGTCTAATGCACTATAAAAAATAGTAATGAGTAATATAGAAAGAACAGAAAAGTCAAAATTGAAAAGAAAAGATATACTAAAATCCTAACCAATACTAACAAAACATCCCCACTCATAAATTTAGAAGCATTTAAAAATAATAGTCGATTTCACATCTAATGAAATTGAAAATTGATAAAGACAAATGTACTGGTTGCGGATTATGCAACACAATCTGTCCTGAAATATTTGCTATTGAAAATCAGAAAGCAAAAGTTTTAAAACAAAAAACAGATAACAATTCATTAAAAGAGGCCATAGATATCTGCCCTTCACAAGCAATTATCTTAACTTAATTTATATTTGAGTAACTTTTATATCACTTCTTATTTTTCTAATGACCATTTCTGCAAATAAGCTTAAAAGAGGAAACATCCCAGACAAGCCAATTAAAGGACTCAAGACATAAAAACGCATATGACATTTCCTACAAGTTATATGACTTCTATAAAGTAATCTTTTCTGAAGATAAAAGTTCTTATAGACCAATAATTCACAACAATATGGGCATTTTAGTTTAATTTTATACCTCTCTTCCCTCTCTTTTTCTACTGACATTGGAACTGAATGTCTCATATATTTATTTCTTAAACGTCTTACTTCCTTAAATAGATCTGAAATTTCCTCATTAGTCATTTCATCAGTCATATTAAAGACTTTTTTTCCATATATTATTTCTTTAATAAACTTGAGTTTATCTTTGATTATCCCTTTTTTTAAGCAATGATGATAAATGGCACTTCCAGGAAAGGGTTGAATAAATCCCAAAGCCACTTGGCCACGACAATTTTTCTTCCAATAATCTAATGTTTGTTTGGCAGTTTCTTTTGTTTCTGCCACATCACCAAAAATAAAGTTGCCCAAAATTCCTATCTTCTCTGCCAAAGTTGCCTTAATTGCAAAATCTATCTTTTCAGGAGTTATCGGCTTTCTCATGCTATCCAACACTTTTTGACTATAACTCTCAAAACCGTAACTAATTAATTCGCATCCAGACTCTTTCATTTTCTTCAATAAATCTCTATCAAGATTAGCTACTGACAACTGACAAGACCATTTCAACTTCCAAGGAATTTCTTTGTTTATTTTAATTATCTCATTACAAAACTCATATAATCTTTCTTTTTTGTAAGAAAACATATCATCGTAAATTGCAATAATGTTCATTTTATAGTCTTTTATCGCTTTTTTTATCTCATTTATTACATCAGATATTGGCCTTTCCCTATAAGCATATCCAATGCTATGATAACAAAACGTACATTGAAATGGACAAGAACGACTAGCTAACAAAGGATATGGGAGAGGATAATCATAAGATTGATTATAAGTCTGTTGATTACTAGACAAATGCTTTAAATATTCACTGAATTCAAAACCTTCAAAATCTGGATAAGAAATAGAAGTTAAATCTTTTATTGGTTCTCTTTTCTCAGTTTTTATTATTTTTTCATTATTATCTTTATATATAATTCCTTTAATTTTTTTTGGTTCTTTCACACCCTTTCTAATAGCCTCTAATAATTCCACTATTGTTATCTCTCCTTCTCCTAAAACTCCAAAATCAATTCCTAACGAACTAAACATCAGCTCCGGCTCACTAGTAATTAAAGCTCCTCCAATAATTATTTTAGGCTTTGTTATATGCTCTTTTGTAGATTCTACTATTTTTTCCACTATAGGATAACTTGGGCCTCCAATAAGACTGGTACACACAACGTCATATTTTTCTTTGTCCAGTTCTTTTTTCATTATTTCAGAAATAGTACCATCCATATGGTTTAGATTTACAGAATTAACAACATATCCTTCTCTTTTAATTGTAGAAGAAATATATAACAATCCTAAAGGAATCATATAATTATATGTTATTTTTGTAGTAAGTTGGAATCTAGGCATTAAAATTAGTACTTTAAATTCATTTTTTGAGATGATACTCACGCTTTTCATTACTAACACTGGAAAATAACAGTATAAAAGTATTATTATCTTCAAATGTTGTTACTTAAGTCTATAAAATTACTATAGTAAGAGATTATTAAATCAAATAAAACCAAGTAATAAATGTAAAGTCCATTCAAATGGCATCAGTTGACCAAGCAATATCATTTTCTTCACGCGTTAATTTTTCCAGTTTATTGTATTTAAGTTTTGCATAAAATCTTCTCTCTTGCCCTATAGCCCCATCAACCCCAAGTTTTACAACACCAGGCCTTTTTCTAAGAACAAGTTCAACAATATAATCACTTGCAGGAGGATAAATTTTATCTAATCTTACAATTGACAAATCAGGCCTATCTTTAATCTCTAATAATTTAGCAACACCTGGATAAATCCTTCCATTATAATCAAGAAAAACAAAAGACCCGCCACAGCGACTAGGCACTCCGTCAACATAATTTCTAGCTATATCTTCTTCCGATTCAAATTGTTTCGAAGGCACGGCAGACACCAAATAACCATGCAAAGCTTCTTTATATCTTTATCGCAACACTACTTTTTCCCTTCCCAATTAGATAAAGCTCTCTCGCCTAAAACTGCACCTCTAACTTTAAAACTATCTTTAACCTCATTCCAAAACTCTCTCCCACGATAACTTAGATTAACAAAGGCAACAACCATCATAGATATAATTGCGCCAAGCGCAGCAAGAGCAATATCCTTCTGAGCATCCCAAACATCTCCCTGCGTTCCAAGGTAAGCAACTCCTAAATCTCCCCCAAACAATACGGCAATCCACCACTCTAAAAGTTCATATATTGCAGAAAAAGCAAGAACAAACTCAACAGGAATGTAAAGTCCAAAAAACCCTCTGCTCTTCCCAATCCTAAAGAATATCTCTCGTAAAGGATAAGCAAGCAAAAATCCAAATGAAAAATGAACTATTCTATCATAATGATTTCTCGAAACATCAAAAAGACTGCTCATCCAATATCCAAAGGGAACTTCGGAATAAGTATAATGTGTCCCAATTATATGCAATATCATATAAACAAATATCAATCCATAAGAAATATTAGAAAGTCTAAACCATCTATAAATAACAAAAAGCAAAATCAAAAAAGGAATTGTCAAATAGTTCTCGAGTTTCCAATCTTCAAAATGGGTCACATTAACACTCAAAATAATCCAAATAAGAACATAAAAAACAAACAATATAAGAGGAAACTTACTTTCACGTTTAGAATTCTCGTACCACTTAACTGCCAAAAAAGTAAAAAACAGAGAGATAACAAAAAGCATCCAAGGTCCTAAAACCAAATCAATAGAAATAGGAGACTCTCCGATATAAGGAATTCCAAAACTATTAATCAGCGCAACATACAAACCAATTCCAATAAGTGCAGAAAGATAAAACTGCCCACTACTCTTCCCATAACAGTAAAAGAACAGCCACCCCAAAACAAAAGTCATAATGGCCCTAGAAAAAATATTCAAATCATCAAAACGAACACTAAGCCCAATATAAAAAGCAATTAAAACCAAAAAATTAAAACCAAAAGAATAAGAAACATCATCCAAAATGAATTCCTACGAACAGCACTCTTTTTCATAAAACATGAAAGTAAAATAAGTATTTAAATTTGTTTAACAATTCTTCTCAAAAAGCCTAACGTCTAAATTTATTCTTAAACTTATAAGCCATGGCTAAAACGATAATAACCATGATAATAACTAATAAAACAACAATCCAACTTTTTCTTTCTTTAACAGGTTCTTTTGTAGAAGGCTGTTCAACAGAGTCTTCTTCCAAATCAGGCTGAGCAATTTGCTCATTTATTGCCTGCATCGAAATATTTGCCTTATTAGAACTAATGCTATTCAACTTCACAAGCAGATTATAAAACCCTCCAGAATTAACGTCAACCTTCCATTCTTCCCCTATAGAAAGAGTTTTCTGCCTAGATGTTGAAGAAACATTTATTGTTGCTGTATTCCCAGTTAATCCAACAATTCCAACGGTATGTTGCTCACCACCTATTTTAAGAGTAACTCTTTGTGCAATTCCAAGAACTCTCATCACAATGCCTTTAACACTAAGCTCGGCATTATCTTCTGAAAAAGTAGTTGTCCAAAATGAAGTAACGCCACTCCTTCCACTTTCGCTAGTACTAGACGAACTAGAAGAAGAAGAACTTGTAGAGATAACTGCGCCAGATATTTGAGGCCCAGTTCCTGAAAAATGAGGAAGTCTAACCCATACCATATCATTGGACCTATCGATATAACAAGGGTTTGTAACATTGATTGCAGAAGAATTTGTATGACATGTTGTTCCATTTAACAAATAACTCCACTCACCCTGTCTTGCAGAATAGTGTGAATAATTCCCTGCTAGAGCTCCGGTATTAGTTCCATTAGCAGTAACATTCCATATAAGATTCCAATTGTCATCATAAAAGTTAGGTATTGAAATATTAACATCGCCTGTATCATTAAGACCTGAACCGGCAGAAGTAGAATAAGGCAATCCAACTAAAACATAATCATAAATAGTAGGACCAGCAGAACCAAAACGAGCAGCTCCGGAAAAACCACCTCCCGTAGATTCAGTAACCGAAGAATCAAAAGCTGCATCAGGCGGACCAGAAGCAATCATATCAACATTAACATAAATAATACCCAAATCAAGATTGTTGGAGCTATCTGTTTTTCCCATTATAAAATTCAAAGTAGCTCCACCCATGACAGCTTGCATAGGATTAAAGCTCTCCATAGTTGTCTGGCTTCCTCCAAGACCTCCAATAAAGCAAGATTCTGGAAAACCAGTACCTAAAGGAACAGAACACGTAGAGTTGGAAAAAGTAAGCCCCATAAATATATTGCTACTTGAAAGAGTACCTCCTATATCTCCAGGATCAAAAGAAGACAAAGTTATATTGTAAAGTCCTCCCAGAGTATTTGTAATTATATTAGACACACTAGGTGAAAGCCTCTTAGGAGCATAGTCTCCTCCACCGGCAAAAACATTTATTTCTTTAACACCCGTCACGTTAATCAAAGGCAAAGATAACTGAGCAGCACTTCCCTGAGCAGAGTCAACCATCCATGTAAATTCTCCCAATTGAAGACCATAATTAGAATAATCTACAGTAACTTCCGCATGAACATTCGCCTGACTCAAACTTGCATTAGATAGATTAACTAAATTGAAAGTCTGTTTGGCAGTCGTTATATTGACCTGCCCTCCAGAAACATCTTCCATACTTATATTTGCAGGGCTTCCAAACAACCCAGACATAGCAGAAAAGTTAAACTGATTCAACCCACCACTTCCAAGATTAGTCAAATTCTTAAATCCCCCATAATATCCAGACCCATTTCTAGCAGTGGCAAATAACAAAATATTTGACGTCTCGGCGGGAGTGGAAGGTAAAGAAATATTATAAAAACCAGAAGTCAAGTTATGAATATCCGTGCCTCCGCTAAATCCACTAATATTATAAGGCATGTCTCCAAAATTGGAATGAACCATATTTCCAGGTTCTAAAAGATAAGGCACAACAGTAAAAGTATTCCATCCGCTTATTCCAGAATAATTCATATACCCGCTAACTCTAACAATATTCATCGTAGTATTGAATTGATAATGAATCATCTTAGTAGTAAAATTATATCTTGAAAGTGTGCTAATATTATAGCTCTCTGAAGCTGTAAAATTATTCCAATTATAACTAACAGGCATACTTTGATCAGGATAAATCATCATAGAATAATTTCTGCCTCTAGGAACAACAACACTAGCTTCAGATACAGAAGTATCAAAATTACTTGCAATTGAATATCCAAGTTTCTGGTCTTTTATCTGATATCTAAAAGAAATTCTTCCAGCAGTAGAATTTATTGCAGTAATGTTCAATGTTCCGGCTTGTTTTAAATAAAAAGACGTACCTGCAACTTGAACAAGCATTTCTTCCGGAAAAGAAGGAAGCGACTGCCCAACCCACTCTATAGAATTGGTCGAGGAATTTCTCCAAGTTATTCTCGGCTCATAAAAACCATTAGCCACCTCGCCAACAGTCATATTAAACCACCCCGAAGCATTTGTAGTCGTAAAGTTATATGCAACAACAGAAAAAGCACTGTTTCTAATTGTAATATTTATAACTGTATTATTCAGAGCAACCCCATTCACATCGTAAACAGTCCCATTAAACTCAAATGCAGAAGCAAAACCCATAATAGAAAATAAAAATACTATCAAAATAAAGGTCTTATATGCCATCATCTCTTAAATACAACTAATTTAATCTTTATAAATTTAATTGAAATATAATTTAACGAGTTGCTTAAAAGATATATAAAAATCAGAAGTCTACTCTCTTAATTGTCCCGGACAACTGACCCAACCCCTCTTTTCAAGAACTCCTTTATCAATACCACAAGAGCAAGAACTGGGCACAGTTCTAGACTCTTCAGTTACTGGATTGCACATATAATTAATATCTGCAGTACACATCATCCTAAATGAACAAACCTGAAAATCACTTCTGTAAAAAAACACAAAATAAGAAACAACTATAAATAATATTACTATAATTGCAATAATAAAATTCTTTCTCATAAAAATATTAATCAGACCAATTATTTAAACCTGTTTTTCATAAAAATCTATTCAGAACTCTCTCCACCAAATAATCCCTTAAAGAAATTCCCTACTCCGCTAAAGAAACCACCTACTGCATCGCCAATCTTTGCAACAAACCCTTCCTCTTCAACTCCAAGCCCAGTTCCGGCATCATCTCCAAATTCACCTGAAGAATCTCCACACTTAACACTAACTATACATTCATAACCTTCCCCAGAATCTCCCATTACAGGCTCGGCATAACAATTTTCACAAGTATTGCAAGCGCTCTTCGCCTCATCAAGTTTCAATTCATCTAAACAAGGTCCAGAATACAAATGTTCACATGATTTAGCGCACTCTTGACATATTTCATTTCCCTTTTCTCCACCTTCTCCAGCCTGACAAATTAATCCTGGACTCTCAGCATTAACGCAATCTCTGATGCACTGCTCTTCCTCAGATTTAGCCTCCGGCTCTTTAATCATCCCACATTCTTTATCACAAATCGCCTGATTTTTTTGTTGACAAGAAAAATCAAATTCCCCACAACCTTTCAAAGTGCACTTATCAACACAACTCTCTTCAGAAGTTTGTTCTGGCTTATTAACATTACATTCGGCAAAACACTCTTGTTGATTTCCAGTGCATCCAACACCGGGAGAAGTACACCCCATACAAGCCATCATACATGCCTGCTCTCCAGCACTAGGACCAAATTGAGGAGGCCCATTACTAACTGCCCACCCAGTAGAAAAACTAAATAATCCATTCCAAATAATAATTAAAAACACTAATAAAACAAAAATAAAAACAATCCAATGCACCACCCATTTCATACAGTTAAAAGGAGCGATTTATTAATAAACATTTCTATCTATAATTGCATTGATTAGTATAAATAAATAGTGCAATTGTAGAGATAGATAATTGCAGAAGCATATTCTAATTATTGCAATTATCTATAAAAGCTCGAATAGACCGCAACCAACAAATTATCTATCGTAAACTCTATACTTTTTATCAATTTTCATAAATATTCTTTCTATGTCCAACGTTGAGAATATATAAAATTTGATTAATCCTATCAACATCAACTATAACTCGATAATCTCCAATCCTCAACTTAAAACCATCTATCTCTTCAAGATGCTCAAGATAGTGAAAAGGATTTAATTTACATTGCTGAAGTTTATTCCAAATTCTTTCTTTTGTATCTTTTTCCAATTTATTCAGAAAATCAATAGCCTTATTATCAAATTTAAGTTCGTACACCTTTTATAAGCCAAGAATCTTCTTAGCTTCATCTTCTGTATAGAATTCGCATTTCTTAATTCTTTCTCTTGCTTCTTTTATCTCAAGAATAGTTTTTTGGCTGAGTTTTGGTTCTTTCTCGCACATTTTTACAAGATAAATAAGTTTTCTTAAAAGTTCATCATAGCTCTCGCTTTTATATTGCTTGAAAGCATCTAATTCTACTTTTGTTGCTTGATTAAGTCTTATTGTGGTTTCCATATACAATTGTATACAGATATAGATTTTATAAACCTTTCTGTGAAGGCGTTTTAAGAGTTAACAAATTTTAGAATCGATTTAGTGCATCGTACTTAAAAATAATCGAAACCAACATAAAGTCACCACTAATTACCAAATACCCGCAAATATTTAAGTAGATTGATTTTTAGTGCAACGTTCTCGAAGGGAAAAATCTCGAATAAGCAAGCGGGTGTATTTTAAGGCAGGCGTTGTTTATTGATAGTAACTTTATAGTGGTAAAGAATGAAAAGATTTATAAAGCCAAGGTTTATTCTATTGTTAAGGTAATCAAAATGAGCAAATTAACAATTGTCAGGCAATCATTAGAAACAAATCCAGAAGTAGTTATAACAAAAGTATTT
>JAGVXB010000001.1 GCA_018303995.1 Candidatus Pacearchaeota archaeon | reverse complement strand
TAAGGCTAAATCTAAATCTTATATTAAAGTAGTTCCTCCAAATAAGATTGTTAAATATAATATTGGAAATCAGAAGGCATTTACTGAAGGTAAGTTTCCATTTATTTTAAGATTGCATTCTGATGAAATGCTTGTTATCAGAGATACTGCAATTGAAGCTGGTCGTATGGTATTGACTAAGAATCTTGAGAATAGATTGCTCGGTAAATTTTATTTATGGGTTAAGGTCTTTCCACATCATCTATTAAGAAATAATAAAGCATCTGCTGGTGCTGGTGCAGACCGTATTTCTACAGGTATGTGTCAGTCATTTGGCGTTATAGAGGGAAGAGCTGCTCGTGTTCTTGGAGGACAGGAATTGTTTATGGTTGCTTGCGATTCTGAAAGTTCTGTTCGGGTCGTTAGAGAGATTTTAGGAATGGCTAAATCAAAGTTGCCTTGCAGGACTAGAATTTCATTCGAGAAAGTAGAGTCTAAAGTGCCTGTGCCTGTTGCTGTTTCTGCTTGATAGGATAGTTTTTTGAGCATTGGAAAGGTTTATAAAGTTTAATAGACACGTGTCTATTAAAATGGACATGTATAAGGTTAAATGGACACAGCTTCAATCAGAGATTTTTAGATTTCTTTGCATTAACGCTGGTAAGGAATTAAGTCTTAGAAATATTGCAAAACAGCTAAAAAAATCACCTACTGCCGTTTCTAATGCGTTAAAAGGATTGGTGAAAGAAGAACTTGTAAAAATAAAGAAATCTGAAAGTATGAACTTGCTTTCAATTGAGTTTAATAGGGATAGTCAAAATGCAATCAATATGAAGAGGGTTGAAAATTTAAAATTAATTTATGAATCTGGACTAGTTAAGTTATTGCAAGATAGTTTTCCAGGAGGTTGTATAATTCTTTTTGGGAGTTATTCTAGAGGGGATGATGTTTGGACAAATAAAATAGAAGAACATAGGTCTGATATTGATATTGCAGTAATTGGATATAAAGAAAAACAATTAAATTTATCTGAATTTGATAAAAAATTAGAGCGAAATATAATGATTAATTTTTATTCTTCATTTGCTGAGATACACAAACATTTAAGAGATAGTATCTTAAATGGAATATTATTATCGGGAAGTATGGATTTATGAATTTACCTAAAGAATTTGAATATTATCTGCAGAGAGGAATAGCTAAAAAATCTGATTCTGATAAACCGAGAGCTAAATTTTTGATAAGTGAGTCTGAAACATCTTTAGAAGGATTGAATGAGCGAATTAAGATTATTGGAATTAACAACAAAAATGCAAATTCGATAATAAAGGATTGTTATGATATTATAATGGAATTAGTTAGAGCAAAACTCTTGATTGATGGGTATTCTTCTTCTGGAAATTATGCTCATGAATCAGAAATATCTTATCTTAAAAAAATTGGGTTTTTAGAGATTGACATCTCTTTTCTTAATGAATTAAGATATTTTAGAAATTCTGTAACTTATTATGGCAAAATATTAGATAAAGAATATGCTAAGAAAGTTTATGATTTTTTAAATAAAATAATTGGTCAATTGAAAGACGCTGTTTCTGAGCATAAAGCTAATTTCCTTTCTTTTTTGAATTCTATTAAAGATGGCGAAAAAGTAGGCATTATAGCTCATGCTAATTGTATTGATGGCATGGCTTCTACTGTTTTTATGGTTGAAATCTTGAAGAAAAAATATCCTTCAGTCAAAGTAGATATTAATTTTATTTCTTATACTGCTGGTTTGCTTGATAAACTTGCTGAACGATTTAAAAAAATTGAAATAAATAAGGTTTTTGTTTTGGATTTGAATGTTGATATTGATATGTTAGATGAGTTTGAATCTTTTAGGACTAAATTTGATGTTTGTTTTATTGATCATCATCCTTTAAGTCCTAAATTGAAAATAGATAATAAAGTAATAAAGACTTGTAAAGAAGATTGTACTTCTCTTGTTATTTATAAATTTGGAGAGGACTTGACTGATTATAAAAAATGGAGTTGGCTTGTTTGTGTTGCTTCTGTATCTGAATTTTCATGGAAAAATCCTGATAATTTAAAATTTATACGGAGTTATTATCCAAATTATAAGCCTGGAGACGAGAACTCCGATTTGTTAAAACTTGTAGATAAAACTGGTTCTTTGGTAATTTATTATTCTAAAGATTCATTGAAGGCTTATGATATTATTTTAAAAAGAAATTTTGACAAGATTGAAGAAATACATAAAGAAGTTTCTGCCGAATTGGAAAGATGTCTAAAAGATTTTGAAAAAAATGCTGAATCACATTTCGATAAACATTTATATTTTTATTTTTTTAAGTCTCGTTTTTCACTTGGTTCTAAGATGTCTACCATATTATCTGTTAGACATAAAGGCTCTACAATAATTGTATTTTCTGAAGTTGAAGGAACAGATATGATTAAAGCAGGCATTCGTAATAATGGCGAGCCTTTGAAATATACCATGACTGATTTAGTAAGGGCTGGAATTACAGGGCTTGAGAATGCTATGGGTGGCGGGCATGCTCCTGCTTCTGGGGGTTCTTTCTTACGCAAGGACTTGGATAAGTTTAAGGAACAGGTTAAGATTTTTGTGAAAGAGAAGATTAAGAGTTAGTTGATTTCTTAAGTAATATTTATTAACTCAATATGTTTTGTCGTTACATGGGTGATAAGAGTTCTTGGGTGAAATGGTTTTCCGAGCTTAGTAATAAAGATGTTTCTATTGCTGGAGGGAAAGGAGCATCGCTTGCCGAGATGTATAATAGCAAGTTTCCTGTTCCTCCTGGATTCATTATTACTGCTCAGGGCTATGATTATTTTATAGAGAAATCTGGATTGAGACAGCAAATATTTAACATTCTCTCGAGTATAAATGTTGAGGATACTAGTCAGCTCGAGGCTATGGCTAAGAAGATACGCCATTTAATTGAGGAAGCAAGTATGCCTGCCGATATGAAGAGCGAGATTTCTGAAGCTTATGAAGTACTTGATGTAGATAAAAATAAGTTTCATGGTGCTAAACATGGAGCTTTGGCTATTTTAAAGAATTCTCACGAGCCGCCTTTTGTTGCTGTGCGTTCTAGCGCTACAATGGAAGATTTGGCCGATGCTAGTTTTGCAGGACAACAGGAGAGTTTCTTAAATGTTAAAGGAGCTGATTCTCTTATTCTTCATGTAAAGAGATGTTTTGCTTCGTTGTTTACTGCGCGTGCTGTATATTACAGAAAAAAGAAAGGATTTGCCTCTGAAAAAGGTTATCTTGCAGTTGTAGTTCAGAAGATGATTGACTCTCAGAAGTCTGGAGTCATGTTTTCTAAGAATCCTTTGAAAAACGATGGAAATATTATTATTGAAGCTGTTTTTGGTCTAGGTGAAGGAATAGTTTCTGGGATGATTTCTCCAGACCATTATATATTGAGCAAGAGTCTTGAGGTGTTAGATAGAAAAGTATCTGATAAGAAGATAGCTTTGACTAGAAATTCTTCTGGAAAGACTGAAGAAGTTAAATTAAGTCCTGAAATAAGTAACCGTGATGTTTTGACTAGTCACGAACTTAAAGTTTTAGGGCAGTATGGTTTGCAACTCGAGGAGCATTATGGAAAACCTCAAGATATTGAATTTGCAATAGATAGAGACGGAGTATTTATTGTGCAGTCCAGACCTATAACTACTAAGTCTTATGATCATGTTCAGGAGATAGAAGGAAATGTTTTGTTTTCCGGATTGGCTGCTTCTCCAGGTGTTGCTTCTGGAGTTGTAAAAATAATTCATTCTCTTACTGAATTGAATAAAATAGTTAAGGGAAATGTTTTAGTTACGAAGATGACCAATCCCGATATGGTTATGGCGATGGCTAAGTCAGTTGCTATAATTACTGACGAGGGTGGGAGCACTTCACATGCGGCTATTGTATCTAGAGAGATGGGTATTCCTGCAGTTGTTGGAACTCATGATGCTACAACTAAATTGAAAGATGGGCAGATAGTTACAGTAGATGGTTTTACTGGGCGTATATTTGATGGCAAGACTATCGAGAAGAAAGTAGAAATTAAAAAAATGCTTCCGACTAAGAAAATTAAAATTAAAGTAATAGTTGATTTGCCAGATTATGCTGTTCGTGCGGCTTCATGCGGGGCTGATTCTGTAGGCCTTGTTAGATTGGAGACTTTAATTGCTACGGGTGGAAAACATCCCGTTTGGTATATTAAGAAAAATAAGCTTAATGATTATGTTTCTGTTTTACATAATGGTTTGAAAAAACTTTCTCAGCCTTTTCATGAAATATGGATTAGGACTTCTGATGTTAGAAGTGATGAATTTAGAAATTTAGAAGGCTCTCCTGAAACTGTTGAGATGAATCCAATGTTGGGAGATCACGGAATTCGATTTAGCCTGAAAAATGAAGACTTGCTTGTTGCTGAATTTACTGCAATAAAAGAGCTTGCCGATGAATATAGTAATAAGATTTTTGGAGTAATGTTTCCTCAGATAATTTCTGCTGAAGAGTTGAAGTCTGCTAAGAAAATTGCTGAGCGTGTTAAGTTTCCTTCAAATGTAAAGATAGGAATTATGGTTGAGACTCCTGCTGCTGTTCAAGTTATTAATGATTTATGCGAAGAAGGAATGGATTTCATAAGCTTTGGGACTAATGATTTAACTCAGTATACTCTCGCCATTGACAGAAATAATGAAGATGTTCAGAATCTTTATACCGAGTTGCATCCCGCCGTTTTAAATTCGATAGCTTATGTAATAAGGCGTTGTAAAAAGTATGGTGTTGAGACTTCTGTGTGCGGGCAGGCTGGAAGCAAGCCAGAAATGGTTAAGTTTTTACTTAGAGAGGGGATAGATTCTGTGTCTGTGAATGCTGATGCGGCTTATAATGTGTCTGTTATTGTAAATGAATTAGAGAAAGCAGTTGTTGAGCCTGTTAAAATTATTAAGAAAGTGAATGGTGATAATGTTGTTAAAATTAGACGTATGAACTCTCAACCTCATGCTTTAGAGAGCCATATTGTTCATGGGGGGATGATGTCTCCTATGAGGCCAATGTTACATTCTTCGGAGAGTAATTCTAATTCTCAAATTACAATGAAAAGAATTGAAAACTTAGGAATTGAAAATGATGATTACAATCCTGGGAAAGGCGTTACTAGTGATGTGCCTTCGTTAAATGACTCTATATCTGTGAGTTCTGAAGATTTTGCTTCTAAGAATTCTGATGTTGAAGTTTTAGATATGTCTTCTGAAGATATTCCTAAGTCTGATATTCCGTATGAAATACAGCAGGATGTTATTTTTGATGCTATTGTTGGCGCTGAAGTCGCAAGTAATCCTGCGTTGCAACAGCAAACTATGCAGATTCCCGGGACTGAGGGCATGAGCTTGGATGTTTAGTTGAAAGATTTATATATACTTTTTAAGAGATATTTTTATGATAGGAAAAAGTTATTCTCGAATAGACGATTACATCAACGATAATTTGAGATGCACCTAGAAATCTCAGATGTAATATGCAAGAGGTTTTGTTATGCAAAGTCAAGATATTAGTTGTTACTACTAAGTGTATACACAATCGAAAGGTTTAAATACCTGCTTTTTGTGTGAAATATATGGCATTAGACGATTTAATAAGAATAGGGAAGCAATCCGCATCTATGGAAGATGCTAAAGGTAAGTATGAAAAAGATAAATCTAGAAATCTTACTTTAGACCTTAATAAGATTATTGGAGTAGATAGAGCGAGCCCTGTTTTTTATGATATGATTAAGAATGCGTCTCCTAATTATGTTGAAACGAAGCATGGAACAGAATACGGTAATTTTATTGGTGGGCAGACTCAATTATCTTTTAATGAAGTACAACTAAATCCTTCTGACGCATTTAATGGCATTAGAGATAATAAAGTTGCTTCATATCTTTTAGATAGAAAACCTTTCGAATATAATGGTGCTAATACGGAGTTACTTCAGGCACATGCCGATGCATATGGTCAGAATCAATTTAAAAAAGCAGATTCTGTTACCAAAAAGAAACACGCTAAAGATTTCATGGTTGCTGAAAGTCAAAGAGTTACTGATATGAAATTTAATCCTGCAGTAATAAAATTAGCTAATTCTATTGCTCGAGACACTGAATATGCTGAACTTGTTTCAATGTTGGAAAAACAAGCTGACATGATAATTCAACAATTTGGACAGATAGACCCTTCCGCATTAAGAGGATATGGGCTTGCGAGATATATGGCATTAGATGATAATGATCCTGCTAAACCTTCAGAAGCATATGAAATTGCTAAAGCTGTTGGCGAGAGTAATCCAGCTCCATAATTTTTATTGACTTTTCTGATTTTTACGAGCTTCTATTAACTTATCTATTACTTCAACCATTTTTTTCATGAATGTTTCTGCTTTTTGTTGCCAGTCTTCTATTTCCTGGGCTTTTACAAATCTTATTTCTCCGTGAGATATTTGTTTGTGCAGGATATAGATATTGTGGTACCATTTAACGAAATCAGATTTTATTATTCCTGTGTCTACGAAGTTTTCATGAAGCATTTTAGTCACATGTTCTGGTGATGGCGGTAATTTACCTAGAGTTATTAGAGCTGCTTGAGCTGCTTCAACCATACACCAGTAAACGCCTTCTATTGAGCTTAGAATTGACATTTTGCTTCTATAAAGGTGGTGTGGCGAGCGTTGCAATGCAGCGTATACTGCTTCAGGAGTTGAATGTATTTTTCCTTGAATCATTAATGCCTTTATTGGATTGAAGAAACCGCCGATGTCTATGAGGACTTGACCTTGTCGGACTATGTTTAATACAACAGGGTCTCCGTGAATTAAATCACGCCACCATGTTGTGAGTCTTATGGTGTTTATGTGCAAGTCTCGAATATAATTCTGTGCCGAGATTAATTTTGCTAGTTCCTCTCTGTACCAAGCAGTTAATTCCATGTCCCAATTTATTGCTGCGTCGTCAATTATTATGACTATATCTATGTCTGAGCCTGGTTTTGCTTCCCCTGAAACTTGAGAACCAAATAGAACTGTTGCTTTAATTAGATGATCGAACTTGCGTTGTATTTTTGTTGCAAAGTCCATCGCAATGTCTTTTTCATTGTGGAATTTGGGATAGTTTTGATGTTGACTTGCCTGTTGATTGACAGTGACTTGTTTTGAATTATCTTCATTATTCTCTACAACTGCGGGATTATTGTGAGTTACTATCCTTTTAGAATGCCTTCTTACAGGTCTGTGAACTCTCTTATTAGAAATACTCTTTTTCTTTTTTACCATCTCTCTTCGACGTTTTAAAGAGAGTGTATTATTTAAACATTACTCTACAAAACAATCGTTATATTATATAGTTTGGTTTATCTATTTAAGGAGTTTAGTCTTTCCATCATTTGTTCTAACTTAAACTCGAGGTTTTCTATTCTCCATTTTAAATCTGCGATATTTTCTGATTCTTTGTTAGTTGGAGTTTGGCTTTGTGTTTGTTGATTAGTTTCTGGAATTTTATTGGGATTAGATGCGCCTATCGAGGCAAAGTCACTTAAGAAGTCTGTTACTTGATTGTCTGATTGATTGCTGATTTGAAAATTGTTTTGTTCTTGAGACGTTTGATTTGCTTGAATTGGCGGTTTTGCATTGCTTAAATCGAAGAATCCGTCTTTTGTGAAATGTCCTTGTTTTAATTCAATAGATTCCTCTATTTTTGGTAGTTTGATTAATTTGCGTCTGTGTAAGTCTGGTAAGTCTATTATGTCAACACCACTCTCTTTAGAGAATAATCCCATGCGTTTTATAAGGAGTTATTATATATAAATTATGCGGACAACACCTTTAAATAAATGGTTTATGTTTATACTTAAAAGATGGATGACACAATTCATAAACTCATAGCAGTGATTAGTCCTGACACGTATGCTACTGAAGAGGCTAGGGAGTTAATAAAAAAGACTGTTAAAGAAGAGGGGAAAGAAGAAGATTCTAAAGGATCTAAAAAGGCAATAGTTCTTCCTGAGGTGGGAGATAGTGCGTACAAGAAGGCTATAGATGCAGTTAAAAAGGCAGAGAAGAGTTTGTCTCCGAAGCCATCAGATTTTCCAATTTACGATTATGATGAAGCGAAGAAAGATGCTTTAAATTTATGGGGTTTGAAATCGCCTATTGAACAACATAATTTAATTTATGATTCTCCTGCTGAAGGTTTGGAGCCAGTTTATTTTTGGTTGCTTGATTTTTTAAAGGGCCCATATGATGAGGTTGAAAAATTAGTAGATAATTTTGTTGCTTCTCCTGGAAGCGGACATTTTTCAGAAATGCAAGGAAGGGCTACTCAGATGCAACAGGAAGTCTCTCGCACTATGGGAAATGTAAATACTGTTTTGAAATCTGTTCTGAATTTGGTTTATGATTTGAAAGAATTTAGAATTCGTCTTAAACCTTATAAAATTTTTTATGACAAGGAAACTAGTTCTGAGGAGAAGTATAAACAACTCCTTTCTTTGAAACAAGTATGGTTAGATAATGTGGATATTCGCAAGGGCAGGGGAAGTATAAATGCTCTTTCTTCGGGGGAACTCGATTTTGTTACATTGAGAGATGCTTTTATGACTTTAAGAGATGAGAGTCTGAAAGATAAAGACGGGAATTTAATTGATTTAAATGACCGAGTTAAAAGGATTTTACAACAGAGGGCACAAGAGTTTTTTACATGGATTAAGGAATCATATAATTCTCTTTCACAGAGATTTGAAATTGAAAGAAATTATTTGAAGTCGCAAGTTAGTATGTTAAATTTATATGTTAAATGGGTTAAGCCTTATTTGAAAGCAGCTTCTAAACTCGGACAAAATATAGATAGCAAGAATCCTGCTCTTGTTACGGCCTTTAATACAATGATTTTAGAGCTTACGATTCTTGCTACTTCTAAATATAAGATAGAAGATGATGTAAATGCAGGTAATCTTCCAGAGCTTTTTAAAAAAGTTAATATGCGTAAATACTATAAAGTTTTAGTTATCGAATTGGAATTTAGAAGCATTCCTCAGAGAGTCTCGCAAAGAGGGGATTGGGCATTTGGAGGAAGAGTTGAGGTTAAGTTTACAAGTTATGGGTTGAATGAGGATGAGTTGAAAATCTTAAGGGAGGAAATTCAGAAAGATGATTTTAATAGTGTTATGAAACTTATTAGTGATGCAACTGATGAAAGTCTTGGACAAATTAAAAAAGACATTCGTGCTCTTCTTGAAGGAAAAGAGGAAGAGGATATAGAAAAAGAGATTGATGCAGAAAAAAAAGCTAACGAAGAGAAGAAATCTAAAAAAGGAGACGATTTTGGACTTAAAGAATTATTCTCAATGTTTAAAATAGGAAAGAAGAAAGATGGTAAAAAAGTTAATTTAAACAAAGGAATTCCTCCAGATAAGGAATATGAGAAAGTTGCTCGTTCTCAGGCTATTCTAGGTGCTAATGATTTGTGTTTTACAGTTTTTGATACTTATAAGAAAGGACACAACATGCCCTCACATCAGAACCCTTATAACTCATTATAAGGTAAAATATTTAATGCCTCCTTGCGTGGGTTTTATATGCCAAAAGTAAAAGAAATACGCAAGATTGAAAATCCTATAAAGGAAATAAAGAAAGAAAAAGTTGAATCTATTGATGATGAGTTCGACGAAGATGTTGAAGATGGGGAATTTACAGAGGGTTTTAACGGTGTTCGGAGATTTAATAAAACAGCTACATTAGATGCTTCTGAAACTCCTCAGGATTCTGCTCCTAGAGCGAGGAGAGTTTCCGAAGAAGACGAAAAAGAAATTAATTTTAGGCCTTCTTATGTCGGAGGAGGAAATCCGTATAAAGATAATAAATACACTCCTGCTGGTTCTGCGGAAAGTGGTGCTGTTAGTCAGACTCGAGTGTTAGGGGAAGAAAGAGCTCTTGAGAGACGCAACGATCTTCAGCAGAATCAGGGAATGAATAATGAGCAGAGAGGTGGGGAAATGGGCGGAGGACGAGAGTATATTGCAGAAGGAGAAGAACAAAGTAGAGATAGAAAAAGAAGAGCTATGTAATGTTTTTATATACTACATTCTTTACTGTTTTATGATTCCTAAAATTGAATTTAGATATTCTTATGTTTATGATAAGATTTATAGAGATTCTTGCGATGTTAAAGATTTTCTTGAAGATGCAAACAAGAAGTATCCTTCAAAAAAAGAGATTATTGATTTTATTAATAAAATTAAAATTGCCTGGAAGAATGATGGTGCGAAGATATTAAACAAGATATCTAATTTATGCAGTTTAAAATGGAAAGATGATAAAATTGTTTGTTATGTCGTCGGATTTTGTAGACCTATGTCTGATCCGTTAACTGTAAAGTTTTGCAGAGATGTTAATCATGCCATAGATATTATAACTCACGAACTTATTCATAAGATGCAGTCTCAAATAGATAGCAAGAAATGGAATAGATGGTTAAGGTTTGTTAATTTGAGATATCCTAATGAATCGGAGACTACGAAGTCTCACATTTTTTTGAATGCAGTTCATAAAAAAATATATTAAAAAAATATATTTAGATTTATTTAATAAATTTAGATTTGAGAGAGATGTTGAGAATTCCAAGATTTCAATGAGTTATAGATATTCTTGGAGAATTGTGGACAGATGGGGATATGAAGAGATTATTAAGAAGTTTAGAGAACTAAATAATTAACGACTGAAGATTTATATATTCGAAACTGTTTTAAATAACGAGGGAAGATGGCTAACTACGAAGCTTTTTTTAATGGTTCACAGTATCCTTTTGAGAAATCAACTGTGAGCTCTGCGTATCTCCCTTCTACTAAGGATATAGCATATCCTTCTGACCCTTTGACTGCAAATCAGTTGAAGAAAGTTTCAGATAAGATAAGCACTGGAGCGCAGACAATAGAAGTTTCAGGTCTTGGTTTAACTGGAGCAGGTCCGATGAAACATCTTGCATCTGTTCCTAAACAGCATTGGAAAGAGATAGACAGACTTAGACAGTTAACTGGAGTTGATTTGACTTTTCATGGACCTCTTGTTGATCCGACTGGAGTTACTGGTAGGGGGAATTGGTCTGAAGACCAGAGGGTTGAAGCTGAAAGGCAGATGAAGGCGGCTGTTGAATTAGCTCAACAGATGAATTCACAGACTGCTGAAAAAAACTCTAAGGGTGTAGTTATGACTTTTCATGCCAATAACGGATTGCCTGAAGTTAAGCGTCAAATTAAGAGACCTGATGGAACTATAGAAACTGTTCAGATGGCGGTTATCGATGAACGCACGGGGCAGATTGGGAACATTCCTACTCCGCGCAAAGATTATTTCAAAGGAGGAGAAGAGCAAACTGCTCAACAACGCCTTGATGAATTGAATGAAGAACAGTGGAGGAGGCAAATAGAAAATGTTTTTCTTAATAGCACTAGGGCGAACAATGAACTTATTGGAATAAGAGGTGAAGATGAAAATATAAAAAAAGAATTAGATAAATCAGGCATAGAATATGGGAATGCGTTTGAAGCTTATAAGTCTTATAAAGATAATTATGGAGATTATAAAAAAACAGTTGAAGAAATTGGTAAAAATTTTCCCCAGACTGCAAATATTATTAATAAAAATATGATTAATATTCAAAATGCTAGTTTCTTTGCTCAAGAGTCATACACTCAGATGAAAGAATTTTTTAATGAAGCCTATCATGATGTTGAGAAGGGTGCTGAAAAAAATGAACCTGGAAAGAAAGAAGCTTTGACTAAACTTAAGAATTATGCTAAAGATTTGAAGGGAACATTTGATAAGTATAACGATAATTATAATGTTGCAGAGCTTCAACAAAAAATAGCTGAAGGAACAAGATTATTGAATGAAGATAGCATTAGGCCTAAAAAATTTAAAGAATTAGAAAAATTTGCCGTAGATAAGGGTTCTGAGACTTTTTCTAATGTTGCTTTATTTGCGTATCAGAATGCTAAGGCGCATAATCGTTCTCCTGGAATAATAAGCATTGAAAATCCTCCTGCAGGAATGTCTGGATTGACTAGGGCAGAGGAGATTAAGGAACTTGTTCTGGCATCTCGGGAGAAATTTGTTAATAAAGCTGTTGAAAACAAGATGATGTCTCGCGAGAAAGCTACAGAAGTTTCTAAGCAGATTATTGGGGCTACTTGGGACGTTGGGCACATTAACAGTATTCGTAAGTGGGGATATGGCAAAGAAGATGTTTTGAAACAGGCAGAGACTATAGCTCCATTTGTAAAGCACATGCATATTGCAGATAATTTGGGATTTGAGGATTCTGAATTGCCTGCTGGAATGGGTAACGTGCCTATTGATGAGATATTAAATTCTCAATGGGAAGGGAGCGAGAATTTCCGAAATGCTAAAAAAGTAATTGAAACAGGAGATTGGTTTTCTCGTCAGGGTGGAATGGGGATGACTAAGACTCCAGTTACTGAAGCTTTTTCTGGATTGCAAGCGCCAGTTTATTTTTCGGGAAAAAGTTCAATGGGGGATGCCGGCGCTGCTTATTGGAATTCTGCCGTTAATTCTGATGCAAGTTCTTATAGCGGTTTAGGAATTATAAATCCAGAAGTTCATCATTCTATATACGGCGGAGGCTTCGGCGGACTGCCGGCTTATTCTGGAGGCGAACTTCCAGGTAAAGCAAGTAATAGCTCGTTCTCTGGGGCTCCGTTGGATTAGTAACTTAAAAATAGTAAAAGATAGATAGGTTTATATATCATTATTTTTTTGGTTTGATATGACTACGGTAATAGGAATAGCAAATGACTCTATGGGCATTGCACTTTTAGCAGCAGATAGACAAGGCACTATAGGTCAACATTCAAATCCTGCTATCCCTATGGATAAAACATTGGGAAGAAAACTTTGGGTCTCAAGAGATGGAGTTTATGCTTTTGGACATTCTGGATTGAGAGATGAAAGACTTTTAGATTTTGCTTCTAAAATGGTTGATGGAAACATAGATGTTCGACAAGTTGTAGATACTGGTAAATTTAATGCATTGAGAGAATTTAATATAGATAGATTGGGATATCATGTGCCTGACTTAAATAATCTTAGTTCTTTTCTTCTAATTACTAATTTTGATAATAAACCTCTTTTATATTCATGCTTTCCATTTGGAGCAGTTGAGAGGCGCGATTTGACATATATTGGCTCTGGTTCTGAAAGAGCTCATAAATATTTTGAAGGAAGAGAAGTTATTATAGAAGCAATGGATTATCTTCCTAGAAAAGAAAATAAAAATTCTAGAAAAGAAGGTATGTTGATTGTTGGTTTAGAAGCTTTAAGATATGCTCAAGGTAAAGATCCGTATTCTTCAGGTTTGGATTTAGTTGTTGCAACACCTAATGGAATTAAGGATCATTTTGCAGATTTACAAGATGATTTTAGTAAAAGACTTGATGGAATAACATCTCAATATAAAGATCCTACTCCTCCTTCAAATTAATTTGAAAGATAAAGTTTATATCCTTTTAAATAATCAGTTAATCATGTTATCTCACTTGAAAGATTCTGGTGGTGAGCCTTTGAAAATTAGAGAGGATTTTATTACACGAGTTTTTAATTGGTCTTTTTGGGTTGTTCCTTTGGGTTTGCTTGCGGGATATTATTTGTCTAATTTGTCCATGAATGGGGATTTGAGAGAAGAGAGAAATAGAGAGACGATGTTTGAGCGAGTTAGAAGCATTGCGGATAGCCGAGGAGATGGAAATGGAATAACTTCCGATAGTGAGTGGAGAGATGTTTATAGAAATCTTTGTTTGGAAGATACTGGGATGAATGGAAGAGATATTAGTTACGAGTACTTGCAAAGATATATTTCTATGTCTGAAGGCGTGTTGTCTAAAAGATAATTAATATTTAGTTTTTAATGCTTTCTTAATTAAATTCTCCAAGAATTTCTTTTTATATTCCCTATATTTTTGTGAGTGACCTTTTGCATACTTTACAGCTTCTTTTTTTATTTTGGCATATTCATTACGTTCTTTATCATGATTTCTAATATAGTCTCTAAAGACAATAAAAGAATTCCAGAATTTATTGTTGAGAGTAAGATGAATATGTATGCGTCTTTCTTTTCTTTTGTGTTTTATTTTCTTTTGAAGAAATATGCTTTTGTCAGTTCTTTGATGTTCTAAATTAGATTCATAACCCAATCTTTTTAATTTATCAATAAATTGATTAATTTTGTTTCTTGGAGTTTTTATTGCAATATCAATTATCCCTTTTCCCCCTAATCCTGGAATTGATGTGCTACCAACATGCTCTATTTTAATATTTTTACCAAGTGATTTCTCTATTTTATTTTTCTCTTTCAAAAACATTGATGGATATTGTTTATTGTAAGGCAAAAATACATATTTTTGCTTGTTAATGTGAGGATTTTCTTTTACCATCTTTATCTTAACTATATTTACAAAGTATATAAATTTAATTCACTTTGTAGATTAATAACATTCCGAAGCGTAAATTTGATTAAGGGAACTAAATACTAAAGTATTGTCGTCCGTGAAAGGTTTAGATGCTCCTCCAGGTAAATTAAATGGAACAATTCTTTCATTGAAGAAGAGTACTTACAAGCTAAAAGATATTTGTGCAATAAGCAGAATGGTGGGAGTTTTAGTAACAGTTATTACAGGATATTTATATTTCTTATCTAGTATTTGCAAAAATGGTTGTTAAATTTCTATAATAAATAATTGTATGAGATTTCAAGTTGTCTTTATCAATATTTTTAAATAGCCCAAAACATAGCATAATTCATGAAAGACTTCAATAAAGAGATTCTGGCTTATGCCTTACAGAACGCTATTGAGCATGGCAAGGCCGATTCTGGTCGTGTGTTAACTAAGTTGTTTCAGCATGGGCTTGATAGAAAAGAGATTCCATTAGTTATGAAATTGATTAACGAAACTGTTGGGAAAGTTAATTCTTTGAATGAAAAAGATAGACAAAAATTATTTGCTTCTGTCGAGGGTGTTGTTGTGAAACATGATAGAACTGAGAGTTATGAACTTTCTGAGCTTCCTGAGTCTCCTATCGGGAAGAAAATGGTTTTACGACTGGCTCCTTTTCCTTCTGGTGCTTTGCATTTAGGAAATGCTAAGACTTTCTTATTAAATGCTCTTTATGCTGAAAAGTATAATGCAGATTTGTTGCTTGTGATGGATGATACTATTGGGAGTGCTGAAAAAGCAATTATGAAAGAAAGTTATGATTTGATTCCTGAGGCGTTTGATTGGCTTAACATGAAATATAAGAAGACTTATTTTAAGTCTGATAGGCTTGAGATTTATTATGAGTATGCTGAAAAATTAATTGAGATGAACAAGGCATATGTTTGTTATTGTAAGACTGATGTTTTAAGGCAGAATCGAGTTGATGCGAAAGAATGTTCTTGTCGTCAGTTTCCTAAAGGGATACAGCATGCTAGGTGGAAAGAGTTGTTTAAGCCTTCAGTTGCCGAGGGGGAGGCATCTTTACGATTGAAGACCGATATGGAGCATCCTAATCCTGCTTTTCGTGACAGAGTGCTCTTTAAAATTGCTGATAGGCCTCATCCCAGAGTTGGAACAAAGTATAGAGTTTGGCCTACTCTTGATATGTGCTGGGCAATAGATGATCATTTGTTTGGAATTACTCATGTTATTCGCGGGAGCGATTTAATGATAGAGAGCGATATGGAAAAATATATTTGGGATTTATTTAAATGGAAACATCCTATTTTAATTCATTGTGGAAGAGTTAGACTTGAAGGTGTTGGCGGAACTTTATCTAAATCTAAGGCTCAGAAAGAAGTTGTGTCTGGACAATTTACTGGTTGGGATGATCCTAGAACTTGGAGTGTTCAATCTCTTGCTCGTCGTGGGATAAAGCCAGAAGCAATACGTGAATTTGTTAAACGCATTGGGTTGAATAAGCAAGATATTGTAGTTCCAGTAGATAGCTTGTATGCCATAAATCGTCAGATGATTGATTCCGAGACTTCGAGATATTCGTTTGTTTCTAATCCTGTTAAATTGAATATTGTTGATATGCCTAAGACTGAAAGTGTTTCTGTGCCTGTTCACCCTGATAGGCCTGAAGAGATGCGAGAGGTTTCTATTGGTTCAGATATTGCAATTTCTTCTAAAGATTTCAATGAGCATAATGGCAAGGAAGTGCGTTTGCTGCATTTGTTTAATGTTAAGGTCGGAGATAAGACACATATTACTTCAGTGGATAATAAGAAGATATCTAAAATAAATTGGGTTTCTAATGGCGTTACTGCGCGCGTTTTGTTAGTTGATGGTTCATGGGTTGTTGGATTGGTTGAGCCTTCTGTTTCTAAATTAAAAATTGGAACAGTAGTTCAGTTTGAGCGTTTTGGTTTCGTTAGATTTGATAGAACACATGAGGAAGTTATGGAATTTTGGTTTAGCCATAACTAAATCTTTAAAAGTATCTTAGATTGTTATTATTAATGGCTCGGCCTAAACCTTTAAATAAATTTTATTTGGGTGCCGCTTTTGGAGTTAGTCTTTCTACTGTTAGTTGTCCTTTTTTGGTCGATTACTCGGTGCATAATCGAATTTATAGAAATGGTTCTTTTGGTGAGCCGTTTCCTTTGCAAGAGAATCCATTGCCTTATGTTTTGGGAGGAATTTGTATGGGGTTGGCTTTTGCTTGCAGATTTAATGAAAATGCTAAATCTTCAAAGTCTGTGATGCGTTCAGAGAACTCTTGTTTGGGGAGAGTTCCTATTGAAGAGTTGTTGGATGCGGATGAGTTAGAGATTAAAAAGTGAAATCAATTGTAGACGAATAATTTATATATCTGGTAGACTTTACTTTTTTGTAAAGGAGGGTTATGATAATGTTAAATAAAAATAATAGGAAAGGAGTAAGCGAAGTTGTTGCTAATATTCTAATAGTGCTTCTAGTCGTTGTAGGAATAGCTGTTATATGGTCTGTTGTGAAACCTACTGTGGATAAGAGTACTAATCAAATTCGAAGTGATTGCTTCACTATTGATGTTGAGTTAACAAAGTGTCAAAAAACTGCAAGTGCTGGTTTTTATGATGTTACGATTAAACGTAATCCTGGACCTGGTGCTTTTGAAAATGTAGAAATTGTTTTTGAAGATGATGAAGGAAATGTTAAGAGATATATAAATGATACTGCGATTACAGATGTTGCTTTATATGAGCTTAATACATTAAAACTTGCCAATATTAGTTCTGGAACGGTGACTCCAACTAAAGCTAATGTAGTGTTGAGAGTTGGTGGACAGTTGTGTGGAATTATTCCGCAGCCTATTACCTGCACTTAAGGATTTTTCTTTTACTTTTTTTCTACTTTGGGAAAACCATGTTTATCTCCCCAGTTGAATGGGTCTGATTTCCATTCGACTAGCTTCTCAAGATCTGCATCACTAATGTGGCCATTGGCTCGACCAACTTCTATAAGTGTGTCGTAACTTAAAACACTCTCTAAAGTGGCTTGTGGTTGTAATCTTCCAAATGCAGACTCTGCTTGAGGCAGACCATAACCAAAAATAGATAAACAAACTGTGCAATCTCCTCCCATTTCTCTAATAGCTTCTATTGCACTTACAGAACTGCCTCCTGTTGAAACTAAGTCTTCTATTAAAATTACTTTTTCTCCATTTAATCCATTATCTTCTACACCTTCAATTCTATTTTTCTTACCGTGATCTTTTGGTTTATCTCTAACATAAACAAATCCTTTTCTGAGTCTATCTCTATCTGCTAAAGCCTCTCCCCAAGGAATTCCCGCTGTCGATGTTCCAGCAACTACTGAAAATTCATAGCCATTAGATAAATATTCTAGCGCATCAATTACAAGTCTTCTATTGTCATATCTTTTTAAAAAATCCTATTATCATTATAAATTGGCATGAATACTCCTGATGCCCACAGTACAGGGTTATTAAATCTTAACTCTGTTGTAGGAATTTCCCAGGCAATCTTTGCAATTGCTTTTGAATAATCCATTTGCCTATTATTTGAATTGATTATTAAAAGATTGTTGTGTTTAAGATTAATATCTGAAAATTAACGATATGTTTTTATATCTACATTTTAAATATTTGAAATGAAAAATTATTCTGGCAGAGATGACGATGCGAAAGTGAATGATTTAAGTCGTAAGTTGTCCGATAATTATATTCAGGTTATTGCAATATCAGTTTATAATGGGCGTTCTGATAAGGATATTGCCGAAGGAACAGATTGGGATTCAAAATATAAGGTTTCTCCAGATATTGTTGAGAAAGCCGTGGAAAGAGTAAGACATACGAAAAGATTTATGGGTTATTTGCTTGCTGAAAGAATGAATGATAGAAGAAGAAATGCTTTAAAGAGCAAGGGTTCACGTAAAGATAGGCAATCATAAATGCCTTTAAAAACTTGTAATGATAGATATATTTGAGGTATGATAATATGAAAAAGTTTTTGTTAACTAGTATTGAAACTTTTGCCTGTTTAATTTCTAACTGCTCATCTACACTCGCACCAGGGAGGCGAAATTAAACATGAGCTGGATTGAAGTAGAGACTAAGGTTCCTGTTAAGAATGTTGTTGATGTTCGCGAACGTATTCGAAAAATTGCTAAGTTTGTTAAAAAGGAAACTAAAAAAGATGATTACTATAGTCTTGAATATTTTCAGTATCCTGAAAAAAGCTTGCGTGTTCGCGATATGGGCGCTGTTCGCGAGGTGAATTTTAAAGAACGTAAAGATTATTCTAATGGTGTACATGCTAAAAAAGAAGTGCAGTTTGAAATATCAGATATTAAAGGTTTTTTTGAATTGATTAAAGATTTTGGATTTAGAAGATGGTTGCATAAAGAAAAGACTACTGAATTATATAAGACTAAAGATGGAGTTCATATTGAGTTGAATCACGTTAAAAAATTGGGATGGTTCCTTGAAATTGAGGTTTTGTGTGCTTCTAAAGATGTTTCTTCTGCTCGCAAGAAAGTTGTTGCTGTTCGAGATAGGCTTGGTTTTAGCGAGAAGGACTCTGAAGTGAGAGGGTATACTAAACAGTTATGGGCTTTGAAAAATGGATAAACTTAAAGCGATTGTCTTAGCCATCTTATTCACATTTATATTGCATCTAATCTTTTATTTTCTTACTTTATATTATCCTCTAAGTGGCATTAGTTCAGTTGCAGAATTTTATTATTGGACTGCAATTCCAGGAGTTATTTTATTTGCTTTATTTTCTTTCTTGATTAATATAGGCGGAGATATTTCTTTATTCTTCCCTTATTTGATATCTTATTTTTGTTGGTTTATTTTATCTTGGGTAATGTTAGAAACATCTATTTGGAGTAAAAATAAGGCGTTTTCAAGGGCTTTTAGTTTTATGATGTTCATCTTTTCTTTATTGGGTACTTTGATATCTTATATTTTGTTAACTGGAGATTCTGAGGGCTATTCAAAATTTAGTTCTTTCATTTTCTTCCCTATTCTAGCTTTTTTTATTTCTATTTATCTATTTTATGAAAAAATGAATAACTTAAAAAATAATTAATTACTTTTTATCTTCGGAATTAACTTTATTTTGCTCTTTTTGTAATTGTTCTTTTAACTTATCTAGTTGTTCTATTTGTTTTTGTAATTGTTCTTTGCTTGCTTTTTGCTGATTTTGTTGTCCTTGCTGGTTTTGCATTCCTGCGCCAGGTATTTTTTTGATGTAATCTAACATAGAATTTCTTTCCATTTTTAGAACTGTGCGCGAGTTGTCGTCAACGTGAGCTTTCAGTATTTCCATTCCTGAAAGGACACAGTTTAGTACCCATAGTTTTTTGCCATCTACTACTTGTATTACTGCAACACATTTCTTTATTGATTCTGTAATGTTTCTGTTTTTCATTTCGTCTTCTAAGATTCCTTTGATTGCATCTAGGTCTACCTTTGTTTTCAAATCTAGTTTTTCAGGAACTTTTTCTTTAGACATCATATCTAAAAGTCTGACTTCTACTTCTCCATCTAGGTTGAAAGCAGCTACTTGTTTTTTAGAAGGAACGTAGTAGTCAATTTGATGCATGTTTACGCCTGATTCGTAATCTAAAATGAAGAAACCTGCTACTAAAAATGATTCTGAATTGTCTTTTCTAAATTTTTTGTATATCTCTGATGCTTCTAGTTTCTGAACGTATGGTTGTATTTTCATTTTACCTCTTGATATTAGGTTATTGCTTGTTTGGTATATAAAGTTTTAGCTTGGCTGATTAAAATATTATTTTTTCACTACGGTCTTTAAATAGTCTGCTTCGTTTATTTGTTAGTCATGGTAAGCTTTTCGGATTACTTTGTTGACCTTGTTAATGAATTGGAAAAGTCTAAAGATACATTGATTAGGGGAGTTCAGTTGAGATTGGGAATTTCTTATTGTGATGCTGAAGATTGTTTTCAGAATGCTTATGTCGGATTAGTTCAATCTTCTATTGATGGTAGATTAGATTCAGACAGATCTGGAAGAGGATATTTTTGCGAGAGTTTGAGAAATGCTTGTTTGGATTTTTTACGTTTGAAAAGAAAAATGCCTGTCAATTTGGAAGATGCTTCTTCATTTCCTGGTAGCTCAAAAGGACCTTCTGATGAGGCTGTTTTGCATGAAGACTTAGAACGTTATGAAAGGGCAGTTGCTTCAATGCCTTGTTCTTGTTATGATGCGTTTAAACTTTATGTAGTCGATGGACTTAGTAGGGAAGAGGTTGCTCAAAGATTGGGGCTAAGACTTAATGCTGTTTCGGTTAGAGTTCATAGGGCTGAGAAGTTTTTGATGAAAAAGATGACTGTTTAAGTTAATAAGAAGGTTTTTAAGTATATTTTTTATTAAATTTTATGGTTGCGAATATTAAGCCTTTTATAGCTAGAGATAATGCAATTAAGATAAAAAGACGCTTGATTGGAAGATTTGATGCTTTTTTTGATGAACCTTCTAGGACTGAAAGGCAAATAAGGGATGCCTTTTATGCAGTTTTGGGAAAAGAATTTTGTTTTGACATGGATTATTTTGCAAAAAGAGGTTTGCCATTATCTGGGAAAAAGGTAGTGCGTTTTGTTTCTAATAGTCTTGTATATGCTAGGACTTATGAGGTTTATGTTGAGGACATGGCTAGAAGAGATTTGTGAGTTAATTTCTTTCTTCTAATTCTTTCTTTAATTGTTCTATGAATTTGTCTTTCTTAACTCCGAATTGCGGTTTGCCTCCGCGTGGGCGAATAGCTAATGTGCTGTTTTCTTCTTCTTTGTCTCCAATTATTACCATATAATTTACCTTTAGGAGCTCAGCGTCTCTGACTTTTGACTGTAATGTGTCTGAACGGGTGTCGGTGTCTACTCTTAGCAGAGGGAAATATTTCTTTAGCTCTGTTGCTAGTTTTTCTGTGGCTTTATTGTTTCTGTCTGTAAATGAGATGACCCGGACCTGTCGAGGGGAAAGCCATAATGGTAAAGCGCCGTTTGTGTGTTCTAAAAGAATGCCTATAAATCTTTCTAGAGAGCCGTAAATAACTCGATGAAGCATTATTGGTCTTTTTTGGCTGTTATCTTTATCTGCGAATTCTAACTCAAAGCGTTCTGGCATTGCAAAGTCTAATTGTATTGTTGATACTTGCCATGTTCTTTCTAAAGAGTCTTTTACATGGAAGTCTATTTTAGGACCATAAAATGCGCCATCTCCTTTATTAATTTTATATTTGATTTTTATTTTATCTAATGATTTGGATAGCATTTTTTCTGCCTTATCCCACATTTCATCAGAACCTATTCTTTTTTCAGGTCTTGTTGATAATTCTACATGGTCAAATTCAAGATTAAACTTCTTATAGAATTTTTGAATTAATTTTGCAACTCCTATAATTTCCTCTTCTGTCTGTTGTTCATCTGCACAGAATATATGGGCATCATCTTGAGTAAATTGAATTACTCTAAATAAACCGTTTAGAACTCCTGAAAGTTCTGTTCTGTGAACTGTTCCCATTTCTGATGTTCTTAATGGTAATTCCCTATAAGATTTTGAATTTGCTTTGAATACTAACATTCCACCAGGGCAATTCATAGGTTTTACTAAAAATGGACGACCTTCATAATCTGTAGTAAAATTGTTTTCTTTATATTTATCCCAATGTCCTGAAACTTTCCACAACTTACTGTCCATTATCTGAGGAGTTTTTAGTTCTTGATAATTTTCTTTTATGTGTTCTTCTCTCCAGAAATTTATTAATTCATTATATATTATGAGTCCGTTGCTATGCCAGAAAACCATTCCCGGAGCAACTTCATTGAAACTGAATAAATCTAACTTTTGTCCGAGAATTCTATGGTCGTTGTCTTTTAACTTTGAAGTGTCTAATTTAGACCTTGATATTTGATGTAAGAGGTTTTTATGATCTACTGGCTCTTCTTTTGAAATTATTTTTGTTTTAACTTCTTCTGTATTTGATGATTTGAATTCCTTACTTAATTCTGCTAATGGATGGCCTTTACATTTAAATTCCAATTCTTTATAATATCCGAATGGGGCTCTTGTTACGTGTTTGAATTTTTTAATTAACTGTGATTCTGATTCTTTTAAAAGTTCTAATGCTAGATGAGGTTTTGCCAAGTTTGACGATAGATGTGCATAAGGATATAATACGAGGTTGTTTGTTTTTACTTCTTTTGCTGTTTTTTCTACTGCTTCTATTAATTGTTTAATCTCTTTCTCTGAATCTCCTTGTTCTATCGAGGTTAAGACAACTAAACATTCTTTTACAATTGTCTCTTCTTTATCTTTATCTGAAAGTTCTTCTACGTCTTTTAGGGCTTTCTTTAGGGGCTTGAATTTGACGTAGTCGCAATGTAATGTTAATATTTTCATGCTTTATTTTGGAATTGAGTGTATTTAATATTTATTACTCCTTTGATTGCAGTAATCTTTAAAAGTTCTATTATTGCTCATGATGTTATGTTTTTGCAAGATATTGATAAAATAACTAATGGAGTAAGAGATTATATTGATAATAAAGTTCTTCCGTATGAAATAGCACATAAGGCTTCTACAGAAGTAATTGCTGCTAGATATGTTGTATTAAATGAGAATGCTGGTTTGTTGAGACCTTTACTTGTTGCCGCAGTTGCTAGAGATTTTGGAGTTTCTAAGCTAGAGGACGTTTTTGCTGTGGCTTCTGCTGTTGAGCTTGTTCATGCTGCAAGTCTTATATCCGACGATATAGCAGATAATTCTCATGAAAGAAGAGGTAGACCTTCATGCCATGTTACTTTTGGAAAGAGGATGGCAAATTTGACTGAGCATTATCTAGTCAATAGGGCTTATGAATTATTGTTGAAGGATAGATTTAGCCCTAATTTAAGCGATGAGCAAAGAGTAAAGATAACAGGACTTGCCGCTGAATCTGGTATTGAGATGGTACGTGGACAGGCTAAGGATATAATGCAGACAGGACTTAGAGAACCTAAAGATGTAATTAGAATGTATGAGCAAAAGTCTGGGGCTTTGATAGGACTTGCTCTTGCTTCTGGAGGAATTATTGGTTCTGCTAGTGAATCTGATGTTGTTTATCTAAGGCAATTAGGAAGATGCATTGGTGTTTCTTATCAAATCGGTGATGATGCTTTTGATAAAAGGGCGCCTTCTGAAACTGGAAAACCATCAAATCAAGATTTAAAAAAACAAACTCTTGTTAAAATGGTTGGATTGGAGGGAGTTATTAAAATTAAAGAGGAAAAAGATGCTTTGGTTGATGAAATTATGAGTAAAATTCATGGAGATACCTCTAGTTTAAAAGAGTTAGTCATGCAATTTAGACGTGAAAGAGATAAATATTTGGCCGTTTAATTGTAACTACTGATTTATGACACTAATAGCAAGGTTTAAAAATGAGGTTTATTTGTGGTTTTTATGAAAATTAGGAATGTATTGGGGCTTGGCTTTGTGGCTGGACTAGTTGGATTAGTCTGTGGACTTAGTAATTCTGGTACTTCAAGGCCTACGGATGTTGATAAGCCCGTAACTAGCGTTAAACTTTATGATTATAGAACTGGCGAGCCTTTTGAATTTGAGAGATATAATGTGCCGAAAATAGAAGAGGAAAAGCCATTCTCATTTAGACCTGGACCTATTTATAGTGAAAAGAAAGTTCCTCCTCTTCATTGCTCGAGATATGTGCGTTTAGCTGCTAACGATCTTTTTGGAATAAAATATCCTGAAGATAACGCTTGGGATATTAGAAATTACCAAGGAGTCTCTGAAATTGCAGTCAATGGAACTCCTCTTGAACAATTGGTTGCAGATGGAAAGTTAAAACCTGGAATGATTATAGGAATTACTATAAATCATCCTTCTAGATATGACGCTAGTGCGGAGAGGAGCGGAGCTGGTTATACTCATGCAGTGCTCTATCTTGGAATGGATAAAAATAAAGAGTTGTGTTTTGCAGACCAATGGGGGACAAGAACAAGACCTAAGATCTCTTTAGATGACCTTAAAAGATCGGGAACCCCCAAAGAAATTTTATATATTGAAAAGAATTGATTTTTATTAATAAATAAGACTTACTAAAATGACTCAAAAATTTAGATTAGATGGAAATTATAAGGGTAGTGGTTTAAACAATAGGGGTGGGAAATTAGAAGGAGAGATTGAAATTGCAGACAATTTATCTTTTGAAGGTCTTGTTAATGATTTTGGAGCTGAAACTCGCAAATATGTCGTTCAAGGACATTTTCGTTCTGAAGACGGCTTTGATAAGATGTGGTTTGTTAAGCACCCTCCAAAAGAGAGCAGAACCAATGTTGCATTTTATTTGCGAAAAGAATCGGATGGTTCTTTAGATGGTAAATATTTAGGATTATGGTCTACACTACCTCATAAAATTGAATATAGTGCGGACTATGAGTTATTCATTGCTAGAATAGATGTTGCTGTTTGTGCAATTAGAGACTCTGCTGAAATAAATCTACATAAAATCTGATTAATTGATAATGTTTATATACATTATATTACTGTTATTGACATGAGATTGCGGGTGATGATAGTTTTGTTTGCTTTGGCATTATTTTTATTGCCCTTGGTTTCTTCTAGTATTTTTATCGAGCCTTTAAATGAGGTTTATAATTATGGCGATACTTTAATTGCTCAGACTAAAATTGTTCCTTCTGTTGCTACGAGTGGGCATTATACTGTTGATTTGAAGTGTGGAAATATTACTATTAATGTTTTTAATAATTTCTTGGAATTGTCCGCTAACGTCGAGAGAGAAGTTACAGTTATGACGCAGGTTTTAAATCCGTTGTTGAATAATATTACTAGTTCTTGTTTGTTAAGGGCTAGTTTTTCTGGAGAGTCAATAAATAGCAATTCATTTGCTTTATCTAATAAAATAAATGTTGAAGCTGAAATTGAATTTGATGAACTAAAGCCAAGTAATTCTTTGATTATTGGCGGTACTGCAATAAAAGAAAGTGGTGTTCCTCTTAACGGTTTTGTCGAGTTATTTATTAACTCGCTGAATTTGTATAAGTCGTTTACTGTTACTGAGGGGATTTTTAATATGAGTTTAATGCTTCCTGCAGATGTAAAATCTGGAAAACATAATGTTACTTTAGAGATTCATAATACTGATTCTAGCTCGAGAAAAATAAATTTTGGTTCATTTACAAATACATTTACTGTTTTGCAGGTTTTGAAAAACTTTGAAATTGTTATTGATAACGAGAATGTTAATCCTGGGACTGACTTCGTTTTTCGCGTTGACGCAGTTGACCAAGCAGGAGATGATATAAATAAAGATGTAAGTATTTCTATTAATGATCCTAAAGGCATTCCATATGTAAAAAAAATTATTAAATCAAAAGAGTCGCAGGTTTTGAAGTTTTCCCTTAATAATACTCCTGGTTACTGGAATGTTGAAGCAGATGTTGATGGAAATTTAAAGAGAAAGTTATTTTATTTATTGGAAGTTCAAGAGCTACAGGTAAGCCTTATAAATGATACATTACTTGTTACTAATATAGGAAACTCTCCTTACGATGGACCATTAGAAGTAACTATTGGGTCTTTTGTGGAAATAAAGCAGGTTAAGCTTGGTGTTGGTGAGATGCAAAGATTTACTCTGCGTGCACCGGACGGAGATTATTCTATATCTATAATGGAGGACGGATTAACTCAAATGCTTGGAAGTACATTTCTTACAGGGAATGCTGTAAAAGTAACTAATTTTAGAGAGGATCTTCTCTATACTATTGCAAATCCTATAATTTGGTGGTTGGCTGTAATCTTTTTAGTTTTGATAATAATATTTGTTCAGATGAGAATTAGAAAAACACATAGGAGTCATATTGGAACGACGACTCCAACTCCGGCGTTTAGTGCGAATAGTAAACCTAAAGAGGCTGTAGAAAATAAACCTGTTGCAGATGATGTTGTTGAAAAAAAACTAACATTTGATTTTAGTAGAAAGGATGATATCTCTATTGGAAAGAGCACGAAGTTTGATAATTCTTGGATGCCCAAACTAAAAAATATAGACTTTAGTCCTCCAAAAAATGTTGTAACCAGTCAACAGAACCCTATACCTAAGATTGTTCCATCTACTTTATTTGCTAGTCAAAATCAGGGTATCCGTGAGCGTGCCGTCGCTATTGCCCTATATGTAAACAATCAGTCTACAAACATTACTCAGACATTAAATGGGGCTTTGTCAGTGGCTAAAGAAGCAGGAGCTAAAATATATATCGATGGAGAATACAAAATAATATTATTTTCTCCTAAATTAACTAATAATATAGATAATGAGTCTGTTGCTGTTAGTGTTGGAAGACGTATTCAGGCGTTGTTTTTGGAGCATGTTAAAAACAATAACGATGGAGTGCTTTTTGGAATTGGAGTCAGTAATGGAGAGATAATAAGTGAAGTTGAAAATGATAAATTTCATTTCACAAGTACTGGAAATTTGATAAGTCTCGCTAAGAGGATTGCTCAGTCATCTAATATGAAATTATTTATATCAGATTCTGTGCGTCGCAAGGTAATAAGTAATGTAAAAACCGATAGATCTCCTTTCCAAAATGTTTGGGAAGTTACTCGAGTTATAGACCATTCTCAAAGCAGAGATTTTATTAAGAGATTTTCAGATAGGAATAGATAAAATCAAAAAAACCTTGAGTTTGGTTTTTTGGATGCTCAAGATGCTACGATAAGTTTAAATGCATGATTTACTCAAGCATCTTGACATGAGTTCTTTTTTTAGGAGACTTTTTTCATGGAGGGAGAATCCCGGAGTTAAACTAATCGTTTTTGACTTTGATGGCACTCTTGCTGATACTAGAGAGCTACTTTTACGTATCGTTTCTAAACATCTTTTGTCTTTTGAGATATCTCTTACTAAAAATATGATTAAATTCTTTGGGAGTGTTCCTCTTTGGGATTATGTTTCATTTGTCGGAGTTCCTTCTGATTTTGTTAGGAGCCTTTGTTCTGCTATTACTAAAGACTTTATGAATGAATATCATAAAATAAAACCTTGCAAGAATTTGATGACTGTAAAAAATATTGAATGTAAAAAAATAATTGTTTCAAATAACTCTACAGATTTTGTTAACAAATCGCTTGAATTTTTACATGCTGACTCTTTTGATGAGGTTTATGGGGCTGATAAATTTAAAGGACACAATAAAGTTTGGATGATTAATAAATTAAAGAAAAAATATAGATTAAATGCTGATGAAATAGTGTATGTAGGTGATAAAGACATAGACGTGGATGTTTCTAGAGGGGTTGGATGTTATAGTGTTGTGATTGCTTCAAAGAGTTCGTGGTCTTCTAGAACAGATATTGTGAAAAAGAAGTCCGACTATGTGCTTACAGATTTAGGTAAATTGGCTCATGTTGTCGCTGAACTCAATATGGAACAGCTTCCCGCCGTCTAAGTAGTATCCGTTGTAACCTACTTTAGATTTGAATAGGCTTTTTATGCTCGGAATTAAGTTGTTTAGACCCATTCTTTGGGCAGTTCTAATCATAAATGCTTTTAGGCAGTTTGGAGCTACTCGGCCGCAGTCTGGGATGATGTTTCTTGAAATAAATTGCTCTGTTTCTGCTCTTAGTATTACAGGCAGTTCGGCTTTTCTTATTAATCTAACACAGCTCTGTCTATTTAATCCCTGCATTGGGATTTCATTATGTAGTTTGTTGATAGTGTCGCTCATTTTGGTATAAAATTGGTTTAGAAATCAGAGGACACTAATTGAATTTAGTGGCCTTACTAGTGATGATCTTAATAGAAATGCTCTCTTTATTGCTTGAATAGTTATTCATATTGTATTTTAGACTTTGGAGTTTATAAGACTTTCGATTTGCGTTTTTATCGACGATAAAAATAGTTTTGTGATTTAGCATTCAATAACTTAATAAATTGTTCTTTCTTTAATCATTTATGAGCGTGAAGCATACTAAAAATAATCTTATACAAAAGAATTTATCTGTTGAAATAATTAAAAATAAAGATTTAACTAATAAGCATAAAATGATTATTAATCATGCTCGTGTTTCTCATTGGGGAGAGGCGCAAAGAAAAGATTTCTCAAAAGATTACGAACCTAACACATTGTGGTTTTTTATTAAAAATAAAGGCAATGTGGTTTCTCTTGGAGGCATAAGGCCAATTAAAGTCAGATATTTAGGGAAAAATCTCCACATTGGAGGAATTTGCAGTACAATCTCTATGGAAAAAAGAAAAGGTTATGGAAAAATAATGATTTCATACATGATTGATTATTCTTTGAAAACTGGAAAGACAATTATTGGTTTTACAGGAGAGAAAAATTTGAAAATATTTGAAAAAACTGGTTTGAGAGTCAAGAAAGATTTCATTAGAAGATTTGTTTGGACTAAACCAAATGGAGAACCTTTTTATGATAATGATGGGCACGGAGTTTATTATGAAGGAAAGGATAGATTTATAACAAAATTACTAAAAACTAAAAATTATGTTTATATTAATGTAATACACTGGTAAAATCTTAACTTTTACATTCTTTCCAATTTTGATATTCTGTCGTCGATAGATGGGTGAGTTGAGAATAAATTAATGAATTTCTTTTTAAATGGGTCGCTGATGAATAAAGGAGCTACTGCTTTTGGAAAACGATGTTTGTCCTCTTGCGTTAAAGATTCGTGTTTTATTTTCTTTAATGCAGATGCTAAACCTGTTGGATAACGAGTTAATTTAACGCCTGTTGCATCTGCTGCGATACTCCTATTACAATTAAAATTAGTTGTGCTCTCCCGTCTTTGCTTTCTCTGTTTCCTCCGGAGAACCATAGGCTTCTTAAAAATAGTTCTGCAATTATTGAAATCATTCCTATCGCTATCGCTGTGAATGTCATAAAACGGATGTCATAGTTTGCTATGTGAGACATTTCGTGGGCTATGACTCCCTCGAGTTCTTGTCTGCTTAATTTTTCTATTGCTCCTTCTGTTACACAAATCACTGCATTTTGTGGATTTCTGCCTGACGCGAATGCGTTTATTTGTGGAGATTGCATTACATATATTCTTGGCTTTGGAAGACCTGAAGCCAAGGCCATATTTTCAACTGATGAAATAAGCTGTCGGTGTTGAGTTGTTGACGCAGGTTTTGCGTTTACTGATGCTAATGCAATTTTATCGGCGTTGTAATAGCTTATTATTGTATAGGTTATCGATATAATTATTGAAAATATCATTATTATAAAAAAGAATGATGGGTCGAAGAACATTGCAACGACATAGCCTAGAACTATGAGTATGGCAATTATAATAGACATTAGAATAGCTGATTTTATCTTGTTCTTTTTTATTTCTTCGTGGAATGATAGTCTTTCTTGCATTTTTATTTAAAAACTTGGAATTATATAAAGGCTTTGAATGAGTTTTCTACAGATATCAGGGCGTTTATTCAGTCCATTATTAAGACTCTTGATAAGTGCAATGGCAAGATAATTACTTCCTGTTATTCTAAA
>JAGVXB010000030.1 GCA_018303995.1 Candidatus Pacearchaeota archaeon | reverse complement strand
ATAAAAGGACTATGGGATGCTTAAATAACTAAATTTTGGATACACACAAGAATGAACATAAAAAACATTGTTAGTTTATTTGTTTTAGCAATTGCGTTGCTTGTTGTAGTGCCATTTACTAGCGCTGGATTTGCAGACATACAATATGTCTCAATTGATGGCGTTGACGTAACTGATGGTACTGTATTTGGTGTTGAAGCTGGACAGACTCTTGATATGAGGGTTGTTTTCAGTTCAATGACTGATGAAGACAACGTGCGCGTAACGGCTAGAGTTCTTGGAGTGCCCGGCAGTTCTGAGGTAACAGAGCGTTTCGATGTCCTTGCTAATAGAACATTCTACAGCAAGTCACTTCGTTTGACTCTTCCTAGTGATATCGATCCTGAGGAAAGATTCATATTGGAAGTAACAATCGAAAGTCAGTCTTCAACAGGAGACACATTGAGAGCTACTTTTGCTGTACAAAGACAGAACTATGCTCTTGATTTCCTTTCAATTGAAAGTGATTCTAGAGTTAGCGCTGGTGAAATCCTACCAATCGAAGTGGTTCTAAAGAACCGCGGTCGTTATGATGCTGAAGATACATTTGTTATCGCAAGCATTGATGCATTGGGTATAAGTAAGAAAATCTTCTTAGAAGATTTAAGCTTCCTTGACCAATCAAGTAACGATAATGAGGACGACTCATTATATGGTAAGATATCATTAGCTATTCCTGCAAACGCAGTGCCTGGACTCTACACAGTTGAAGTAAAAGCGTTCAACGATGATTCTGAAACCATTGCAACTAGACGTGTTGAAATCGTCAGCGGTAATGCAAACAGTATGATCGTGTCATCTGCTTCCAGCAAGACATTCTCTTCTGGCTCAGAAGGCAAGTATACGCTTACAATTGTGAACTCTGGTAATAAGATCTTGGTGTACAACTTGGTAACAGAATCAGACGACGGTTTAAACGTTGATCTTGATGACTCTGTTGTTGTAGTTCCTGCTGGTTCAAGCAAGTCAATCAATTTGGTTGCAAGCTCAAACCGTGAAGGAAAGTATGACTTCAAAGTTACTGTTCTAGGCGCTGACAACACAGTTGTTAGTGAAGAAGAATTTGTTGCAAATGTTGAAGGAAAAACAGTTAGCGGAAACGCTGCCGTTGTTCTTACAATAGTTCTTGCAATAATCTTTGTTGTACTCTTAGTAGTCTTAAATAGTGCTATTAACCCGTAAACCTGCAAAAGCAGACGAATCTGGCGAAAGCTACTACTAATCCTTCCCCTTTTTTTCTTTTTCTTTTGGGAATTGGATTTTTAAGAAGTGATAAATTAAATTTATAATATCTGGAAACTATTTTTATCATTAATATCTTCTTTTAGTAAGTGTGATGACTAGTGAGTTTTACTGTATTTTTTGAAAGAATGCGTAAAGATTGAAGAATGGATTTGTTTTTGCTAGAACTTGTCTTGACCTTTGGTCACTCATTAAATCAAGCAATCCATCTTTCTTTCCAAGTATTCCTTTAAAATCAAACTCATGCGGGCATTCTAATAACTGGGTTGTGTTACCATGCCAGTCATTTGATATTACATATCCTCCAATTTTTAGAGCTGGAGTGGCGTCTTTGCTCTTTATGCCAGAATTTAACAATATTAGTAAGTCGTGTAAATCTTTTGGTCTGTATGCTCTTGCGTCTCCTTCTATTGCTTCAATTCCGTTTCTTTTTAAAGCTTCAACTGCTTTTTTGTTAATATCTAGTAAAATAACTTTTGAACTTGGAAAAGAGGCTATTGGAGTAATATCTAAGTCACAGCCCGGATAATAGACTGAACCCGGGGTTCCAAATGTTCTATTAAAGAATTCATAAACTTCTGTAAGGGTCTTACAAGTAGATGGCTTTGCAGTCAGGTAGCAATCTCCCCTCATGGAAGCCCTTATACTATTTGCAATTCTTGCGTCTTCTTCGTTTGTCATGTAATTGTTTGTAAAAAATCTGTTTAAAAAGCTTTGTATTACATTTTTGAAATTGGATTATTTTTAATCATTGTTTATCTTTATGATAAACATCCAGAAATATCAGAATATCTCTTGCCTTGTCAAATATATAATTTAACCTAAATGGGACGACGTAAAGTTCTCTCGTCTCTTTTCTATCGTAGCGCATTGGCTTTCCAATTTCTGGATTATTAATTATTTTAATCAATAATTTTTCTACTCTTTTTAATACTGATTTATCTAGTTTTTTTAAACATCTTAAGAAATTGTCTGCCCTTATAATCTCTTTCACCATTTTTTTTATTTTAAACTTCTTATTTCTTTAAGAAAATCCTCACTTGACATTCTTTTGTATTTGCCTTCTGTAATCTCTTTCCAAGCAGATTCGACTCTTTTCGCCACTATAATATCCTCTTCAACTTGTTTATCGAACTTGTCTGCTTTTTCTAAGCTCTTGAGGAATTACTACTTGTCCTTTAGAACTCATTCTTGTTATGTCTATTTGAGCCATAGTAAGATTAATCTTACTAGATATATAAATGTTTTGTATTACCTCAATTATAGAAATTGTTAAAAACCATTAATATATATTTGGCTTATGAATGAATGTGAATATCCTAACAGTGGGAAATTTAGAGATGATGCTCAGGCTTTTCGCGATAGTTTTTTACTGGCTAATTTAATGAACATATATTCTTCTAAAGGAAAAGATTTTTCGGAAAGTGAAGTTTTTAGAGTTTTTAGAGACGGTATAGAATTAATTGAAAGACGTTTGGGGTTAAAAGATGGAGTTGGAAAAAGATTATATTCGGTAGAATTAGAAAGAGAACTAATGAAAGCTGAAGAAAATAAGCCTTATTTTAAAGTTAATAAATTTTTGACGAATAGTATTGGTACTTATTCTAGATGGCGTAAATTGCCTGATATACCTGAAGAAGTAGGAAACACGCTTAGGGCGATGTTTAATGAGAGGCTTGCAGAAGTTTCAAGGATTGCTAGGGACGAGTGAATTATTAAATAAAGTTGAATGGCTTTTTGAGCATAAACAATAAATATAGATAGTCTTGATAATTTGGCTAGATTTTGTCCAAGATTATCTAATAGACCTTCTCGAAAACATACCAACTTAATTGACGAGAATGTCTATATTAAAAAATCTTAGTCATCACTGCAATAAATATAACTGTCAAATTAATTGCTGAGATTATGCAGTAAACACAAAAAGTCCTTAAAACAAACGCCCGTATTATTGTGAAGTAAAGTGCAAATGCAAAGCCGATTACTGCCAGAACTGCAACATACAAATATATAAAACCTCTGAGGGGTTTACATATAAATGAAAAATTATTATATATTCTTTCATAACACTTTTAGTTTGGGTCATTTCCAAAGATGTAAATTGTTAGCCGAAAGATTAGTAAGAAATAATAATTCCCGAGTATTTTTGATATCTTTAGGAAATAAATTTCCTATAACTAAATTTAGTTCAAATATTCATTTCATTCAATTATCTCCAATTTATAAAAAGATATCTTCTAACAAAATTCTAACTCTAAAAAATTATTCTGATAAATTAAAGGATAGGATTTCAAAAATATTACATCTTTTTAAAAAGTATCCTCCTAATTTATTTATTACAGAATATTATCCTTTTGGATGGTTTAGGCAATCAGATATTTTAAATCCTATTATTAAGCATATAAAAAAAAATTATTCTAATTGTGCTCTTGTTTGTTCGGCAAGGGACATACCTATACCTAACTGTGATAAAATGATGTCAGAGGTTAAACTAAAAAAAACAATTAATCAATATTATGATTTAGTTTTAATTCATGCTCCTAAAAATATAACTGCATTTCGGAACGAAGGTTATTTTGAGAATTTGAAGTTTAAAATCCCTTTAAAATTCACAGGATATATTGTTGATTTAAATGATTTATTAAATATAAAAAGAAAAATCATTCCAAATTCAATATTAATTACTATTGGTGGTGGAAGAGATGGTTATGATGCGATTAACAAAACATTAAATAGTATTATAAGATTAAGTAATTTCAAAAATTTAAATATTAAAATTGTTTCAGGTCACTTCAATCCTGTAAAATATTTCAGGCAATTTGATTGTTTTAAAAATGTCATGGTTTATAGTTATATTCCTCAGTTAATTAAAGAAATTTCAAGATCACAACTAATAGTAAGTATGGCTGGTTATAATTCTGTAGCAGAGATTAAATATTGCCTCTCTAATGCTCTTCTGATTCCAAGAAATGATTCTTTTGAGCAAAATGAAAGAGCAAAACTTGCTACAAATAATAAGAATGTTTTAATCCATTTACCTAAAGATAAAGATTCAGATTTAAGTCTAAAAATTTTTAATTTGTTAAAATTAAATTCAAATATTTGTTATGATGACCATTTTAATTATGATGGTGTTAATCAATCAGTTAATTTTATTTTTGAGTTATTAAAAAAGAAATTTAAAAATGAAAATGGATGATTTAGAAGAAAAATTACAAAAAGAACTAAGTCAGTCTTTTTACGGAAGTCCTAATCCAGTAAAAGTATTTAACTTTCATCGTTCGTTATTAGAAGACTTTAAGCATAAGGACTGTGCATATCGATATTTAGAATATTTCTTAAGAGATATTCCGGGAAATTTAGGAATTTATTTAAGATATCATTATTTAGGTAAATATTTTCAAAGTCTTGGTTCTAATGTAGCTCTCTGGCCAGGAATTCGTATAAAACATCCCAATAAAATGAATGTTGGGAATAATACTCAATTAGGTTATGATTCGATGTATCAAGCTTTAGCCGGAATAAAAATAGGAGATAATACATTGATCGGACCCGGAGTTAAAATATGGACCGTTAGTCATTTATATTCTAAAAAAGAAGAACTAATAATAAATCAAGGTTATTCTTGTAATTCAGTTGAAATAGGTTCTGATTGTTGGATTGCTTCTAATTCTTTCATTAAGTTAGGAACAGTTATTCCTAATGGATGTGTTGTTGCGGCTCACTCAGTAGTTAGCGGTAGTAAGTTTAAACCTTACTCCGTAATTATGGGAAATCCTGCTAAAGTAATTGGTGATAGAGATAAATTAGGCCTATTTTCAGAACCAAGAAGAGAACCAAAAAATGTATAGTTGCCCATTTTGTATGAATGAATTTAACAAGTTTGAGAATCAAGGATATGATTTTAAAGTTTTAATGGAAAAAAGAGTAATTGGAGCAGGTTTACGCAAAAGTAAATGTCCTTTCTGTTTTTCAAAAGATCGCGAGCGGTTGATATACTTATTTTTAACCAATTACGTCAAATTTTTTGAAACTAAAAATAAGTTTAACTTAATGCATGTCGCTCCAGAACTTAATCTGCAAAATGAACTATTAACTCTACCTAATTTAAATTATGTTAGTATTGATTTAAACTCAGAACTAGCAAAGATTAAGAGTGATATCACTAAGCTTTATTTTGAAGATAATTTCTTTGATGGAATTATTTGTAGCCATGTATTGGAACATATTTCTAACGACAGAAAAGCTTTATTAGAATTATTTCGTGTTCTCAATAATAATGGTTGGGCTATAATCCATGTACCAACTTCATTATCATTAAAAAATACTTTTGAAGATCCATTAATAAATTCTTCTCAAGAAAGGGAATTGTTTTTTGGACAGAAGGATCATGTCAGGATATATGGAAGAGATTATATAACGCGATTAAGAGGCACAGGTTTTAAAGTTAAAGTAATAAAACCAATTAAATTTCTTAGTTCAACTGAAATTATGAAGTATGGTCTTAATCCTAAAGAAGCAATTTATTTTTGTAAAAAATGAATTTGTTTTAGAAATTTATTCACTTCGGAAATTAGTAAATTGTTTTGTTCTTCATTAAAAGAGTGGTTAGCATTTTCAACTAAAAATAACCTGGAGTGTTTAATTCTTTTAGATAATTCAATGCTTTGTTCTACAGGAACTATCGAATCTTCTTTACCGTGAATTATTAAAGTAGGTATTTTTATCTTTGAGGCGATATTATAAGCATTATACTTCTGTGCATCTTCGTAAAATGTATAATTTAATTTATTAATCCCTTGGCTTTCAAATTCTGCAAAGCCTTTATTTTTCCAATCAGCTAAGTCTATCTTAAAACTATTACAGATTATCTCCCCTTGGTTTATCGAAACTGCCGATCTTAAGATCAAGAAAGATAAATCATTGAATTTCTCAGTAGCAAATATTCCAGACAGACCACCAAAGCTTGATCCGATTAAACCGATCTTTTTAAATCCTAATGATTTAAGGTATTTTATTGAATCAACAACTGACTGTATTGATTTTGTGACGGTCAATTCTTCAAAGTTACCTGAACTATCTCCATGAGCATATAAATCTATCCTAAAAGTAAGCACTCCTGAGTTAACTAAAGCTTCATTAACTGGAACTAAAGATTTTCCTAATTTGTGTGAATTAAATCCGTGAATTAATAAAATAACATTATCTTTATTAGAATAATCTCCTGAAAATACTCCACAAATATTTCCAAACTCACTTAGAATACTTATTTTTTTCATAATCTTTTTGTTTGTTTAATTTTATAAATGTTCATATTGTCTAATGCATAGGCCATCAGTTAAATCAAAAGTAAACACTTTAGCAATAAAACAGGCGTTTCTTTTTAAATCATATAAGAATGATGCTCTGGCAAAAGGGGCCTCTTTTTTAACATAATTTGGTGCAGCAATGTATATCCCTGTTTCAGTTATACCTTTCTCTCGTAAGAATTTTAAATTATCCAACGTAAATCCACATCTAATTGCTGCTTTAACATCTTCTTCATTAAGACTGGAATATTCATTATCTGTAGGAATGGCTAAATAACCCCAATTATTTTTATATCGAGAAAAACTGATCTTTGTTAAGTCAAACAGAACTGTCTCTGAATCTTGAATTGCATCTCGAGCTTTATGAAAGTTTATTTTATAATTTCCAGTTTCTCTTAATTGTCTTACGGTTTCGTCAATATTCTGAAAGAAAAATTCAGGATGTTTTCTAGTCATTGCCCAAATCGGTTTCTGTTCTTCATCAATAAAGTATATATTTACTTCTAACGTGTTTAGAGAAATATATCCTAAGTCTAAGTGATCTTTTCGTTCTATAGCTAATTGATCTACAGTAAGAACTCTTTCTGGTTGTACTTGTTTGTAAGTATCATTTAGTCTTCCAAAGATTGTTTTAACTACCATGTCTACTTTCTCTACTCTTCAGTATTATATTAACTTATGGTTCTAGTGTGTGTGGAGCACATATTTAACTATTTTTAGTAGAAACAATTTTTTCATGTAAGATATTCTGCATAAATCTTTAAATAAGATTCATATTAATTATTGATATGAAAGACTCTGATTCTGAGAGAGTTAATTGGAATTGGTTCCTTTTGTTGGTCCCATGCTTACTCTGGCAAGGGCTTTGGCTGGAGGAGATAGCAATATGAATGCTATTACTCAATCTAGAGTTTACGATGCCTATATTTGGTTGCAAATAGGTATATCAGCTTATGCTAGTGCTTATGTTTTAACTGATGGATTCACACAACCTGCTCCTCCAATTTATGCATTTTATTGATAAATAATCTACACTAAAGAGAAGAATTCTTTCTTAACTTTATCCATGGTTTCATTATTTATTTTTGCAACTCTCTTTATAATAATGCTTTTATCTAAAGTAAATAGTTTATCTGCTTTAATCCTGCTTTTTGAAGGAATGTAACCAAATTCAAGGTTATTGTTTTCAATGAGTACTGAATGCTTAGAATTATTAAGATTAGAAGTTATACCGCAAGTAACTATATCATCTGATTCTTTATTGTCTTTATTGTTTGAAAGGATTAAAACTGGTCTGTGTTTCACGGCACTTAAGTCTGAAAATGGGAATGGAACTATTACAATATCTCTTTGTTCATACATCGTTCCAGACTTCGTCCTCTTTATTATCCCATAATTTTTTAGCAACTTTCTCAGAATGTTTCAATAAGTCTGAAAAGTTTTCTCTTTTAACTTTTTTTATGACAAGAGCATCATTGTCCCTTATTATTATTAACTCATCTCCTTGTTCAATATTAAGAGAATTTCTTATTCCTATGGGTAGAGAAATCTGACCCTTATCAGTTACTTTGATTATTTTAGTTTCCATATTTAAGTAAGAATTTCCTTACTTATATAGTTTTTGGTTTTATCTTTTGTCTACATTTGCCTTTTTTGCATATTTATCCGGTTTGACCAAAAGTGACTACATAAAATTTATCTCCGAATTCGAAATACCTTAAAGTTCTTGCAAGTGCTGTGGATTGTGTTCCTCTTGTTCTTACATCGTCGAAGATTATTATTTGTTTGAACTTTTTACTGCTTGCTTTTTTAAGACCTATTGTTTTATGATGCATTTCTTCTGGAGATCTTACTGATGAATGATCTTCGGGTTTTGGATATGCTCTGAATACAAATCTACCCGAGGTTACGAATCCATTCTCTTTGAATGCGTTTGCTACAAATAAACTATTGATATCAGTACGATAACAATATTCTGGAAGTGAATTTGGAGTAGCAACGACTAAACAATCTTTAAAGTCTATCTCTTTTAATTTACTTAATAATTCTTCTTTTAGTGACCAAAATGCTTGTAAAAATGAATCTCCTTTTTTTAACGCCCCTCCTGAGAAATACTCATCTGATGCTTCTTGATTTAGCTCCTCTAAAGATAAATCTTTAATCATCTTGAATTTGAGAATTCTTGAAGATAATTCTGAAAATCCGTCTTGTCCGTTATTCCAAGAAGTATATTGGCCTATAGAGATGTTTGTTGTTTCTGGCGCAGTACTTGAGATTTGTTCTCTTGGTAAATATAGGAGAGAGATTGGATTTCTTCTTGGCTCATATTTATTTCCTGCTACTTCTTGAAAGTATAACTTTTTTTCTAAGTCTTCAGGAGATTCTGCTATTGCTGTTGGTTCTGCTAAACTTAATTGTTCTTGTATGAATAATTTTCCCCATGTAACTCCTATCGATTTTACCCTTGCCATGTGTGCATCTAGTATGTCTTTCGCACTGTCTCCTATTACTACAATTTCTTCCAATGGTTTTCTACAATCTGTTATTGCTCTAGACAACCCATTATTGAAGGGTTTATTTGCTACAGCATATACTGGAATATCACCTGGAAATCCATGTTTTTGTAAGACTGCATGAGCATAGTCTTCTGGTGAGTCTGTTACTATCGATACTTCTCCTTTCTTGTGTTGTTTTTCTACTAATCTTTTTAATACGTCGTCTGCAGTTGTAGTTATCTGATTTATGTTTTGTGCGGCAAAGAGTCTTCCGGGTCTTGTTTTCATATAAGGCCTGACTGCTCTCGTGTCTACTAAGGTACTATCTAAATCGTACATGAAATGCATTTAGGCCTCCTTGTTTGGATTTAATACTGTATATTTTCCTTTTAGTTTTTCAATCCATTCAAAACCTCGATTTAAATTATTTTTTAATACATATAATGATTTATTTTGTGCAAGACACTCTTTAATTGCATGTTGAGTTCCGCTTTTGTCATCTGCGATGATGACTACGATGCCTTTTGTGGCTATACCTACCGTTGTTTTATTTCTTAGAGCAAAATATGCTCGATGATTGGACATGCCAATAGGATATTGCGATACTAGCAAGTGTTCTTTACGAATGGTGTCTTGCAAATCTTTATTTCTTGAGGGATAGTGCTTGTCTAAAGGCGTTCCTAAAACTGCGATTGTCTTGCCTTTGTGACTGACTGCATATCTGTGTGCCAGTTCGTCACATCCTTCTGCTAAGCCACTAACGACAACATATTCTTTACCAAGAACGTTCTGAACTATTTTTTCTCCATCTTCTCGGTCTTCTGAATTATGTAGCTCTCTTGTTCCAACTATTGCTATGCTTTTTTTATGCCAGAGTGAAAGGTCTCCTGAAGCGTATAGTATTGGTGTTGCTCCCTTTACTCCTTTTAGATGTTGAGGAAATCTTGGGTCTTGTATGGTGACTGTTTCAAAATCAAAACATTCTAGTTTTCTTTGTGCCTGACTAAGATTCTTTTCTAATGTGCTTTCTAAAGATGCTTGCCCTGTAATTTGATTAAATGCTTCTTGTAGAGAACCGTATGTTTCTAACCATCTTTTAAGGTCATTGTTTCCTTTTTCTGAACCTGGAAACACTTTTCTTAATTTGATCAGGGCTAAATGATATAGGGATTCTGATTTATTTCTATCGTCAAACATATATTTTTACTTTAGAAGTTGTTTTATAAACCTATTGATGAAGTTATCTTTTATTTTGAAACAAAATTTTAAGTTCCGTTCCTTTTTTTGATAATTCTTCTCTTAGTTTTTGCTCTAAGCTATTACTTGCTGAATATGCTAGAACTAATTTTATTTTTCCTCTTCTTAGCGATACTTCTTCAGAAACTGATTTTATTGATTTATCTTCATTTATGTAATCTGTTAAAAGAATTCCTTCCCCATCTAAATCTCCATTAACGTTACACAGTCTTCCCCATTTCACTCTTTCAACGGCTTGTGATTGGCGAGATATATGAGCTATTATATAGGGCAGACCTGTTCTTTCACATAATGCACCAGATAACAGAATAGTCCCTGTTATTGGATATGTTCCTTTATTGAAAAAAACCATATAATCTACATCTTGTCTGACGTTTCTAAAATTATTAATTTCATGTAAATAAATTTGAGTTACTAATATACTTCCTCTTTGATTCTGAACTAATGAATCAAAATCCAATATCCCATTTAATCCCCATTGTACATTTCTGTGCCTTTCTTCAAGCTCTTTTTTAATTAAGTCTAATTCGTTTTTGCTTAGAACTGGGTAATTAACTTGTACCATGATTTTACCTTGGGATTGAGAGGTTTTAATTATTATGTCTTTATTAAACACGCCTTAACGAATCCATCGAATAATGGTGCAGGATTAAGAAGAGAACTTTTAAATTCTGGATGAGATTGCGTAGCAATAAAGAATTTAAGATTTGGCAATTCTATAAACTCTACAAGTCTTTTATCTGGACTCATTCCACTTAGGACCATTCCTTTATCTTTTAATATGGGATGATAAATAGGATTAACTTCGTATCTATGTCTATGTCGCTCTGATACTTCATCCCTATTTCCATATAGTTCTTTTACTTTTGATTTATCTTGAAGTATTGCTTTGTATGCTCCTAATCTCATTGTTCCACCTTTATTATTGATATCTTTTTGTTCAGGCATTATATCAATTACGGGATGGATAGTATCTTGATTAACTTCAGTAGTGTTGGCTTCTTTTAGTTCACATACATTTCTTGCGTATTCAATTACTGCTAATTGTAGCCCATAACAAAGTCCGAGAAAAGGAACGTTATTCTCTCTGCAATGTTTTATAGCGTTAATTTTTCCTTCTACTCCGCTTGAGCCAAACCCTCCAGGAATTATTATGCCTTGAACTTTGTTTAAAATTTCTTTTATGTTCTCGCTTTTTTCTAAGTCTTGCGCATTAATCCATTTAATATTTATTTTTGCGTTATTTTTTGCAGAAGAGTGTTTAAGCGATTCATTTATTGATATGTATGAGTCTACAAGTTGATAATCTCCGGTGCTAAGGTATTTTCCTACAATTCCAATTGATATTTCATTTGATGGATTAATTAGGCTATTTACTGCATTTTTCCAATCGGTCCAATCAGGTATTTTTTTATATTTAAGGTTTAATCTTTCCATTATTTTTTCTCCAAGATGCTCTTTTTCAAGGTTTAAAGGAATAACATAAAGAGTATTTGGGGTATTTTCTCCGATTACGTCTGGCATAGATATAATGTTCTCTTTTTTAATATTTGAATATTGTTCTATTTTCTTTTTTCTTGGTTCATCTAATTCTTTTCTACCTCTGCATAAAATAAAGTCTGGTTGTATTCCTTCTTCCCTTAATAATTTTATTGCAAGCTGAGTAGGTTTTGTTTTCATTTCATCAATATGACTAGGAATAGGCAAATAAGTTACAAGAATATAACAAACATTTTCTTTTCCTAGTTCATTTTCTAGACTTTTCATGGCAAAAAGAAAGGGTATATTCTCATAATCTCCAATAGTTCCCCCGACTTCTATGAGCACAACATCGTAATTATTAGAAGCTTCCTTTATTCTTCTTTTAATCTCGTTAGGCACATGAGGAATGAATTGGACAGTTTCCCCTAAAAATTCTCCTCTTCTTTCTTTTTCTATTAGAGATTTGTATATTTGTCCCGTGGTGATGTTGTTTTTCTTTGGTATTACCTGTTCCAGAAATCGTTCATAATTTCCTAAGTCTTGGTCTATTTCACCGCCGTCTTCGGTTACCCAGACCTCACCATGTTCTGTTGGCCTCATTGTTCCAGCGTCGCAGTTTATATAAGGGTCAATTTTTATTGCAGAAACAGAAAAACCATATTCTTTTAGAATCTTTCCAAGAGAAGCAGTAGCTACTCCTTTTCCGACGCCTGAAATTACACCACCAGTTACTACAATGTACTTTGTCACATGTTTCTTTATTATCTTATTATTAAAATATTTAGGTATTAATTGATTGTAATTATGCTTGGTTTTTGTCTACAAAATTAGATTTGTCTACATTTTTAGACTATTAATTTTAGCATCTAAAAGTTTAACTGTAATTCTCTGTGACTAGATTAACTTTTCATAAATTCTGTCACTCCTCGTAATAGGTTTGATGGATTGTAAGACATCTTGCCCATTTTCTTGAAAAATAATTTTCTTCTTGTTGCCTCTGTAGAACCAAATAATTTGACCATGTCACGTGCATTGCCCAGATTGCAGTCTGTCCTTTGTGCACTACCTTGGTAAAACTCGGTCCAATAAGTTGCTAGCCCTTCTGTCTCTTCAAATTTTGGATTAAGGATGCAAAGCTCTTCAAAGCCCCATCTTTTTTTCCTCAATAGCTCATTCACTCTTTGCTCGCTGAATGTTTGACCTGTGTCTTCTTCCATTGGATAAACTACATAGTCAAAAGAAAACTGCCCACATCTTCCAACTCTCTTGAATAAAGGAACTATGTCGTTGGCTACCCAATACTGATGCAGTGAAAGACCGTGACCTAAAATCCCTAATAGCTTACTTAAGGCGTCTGTCCCCCTCATTGATTCTTCTGTTCTGGTCTTAGACTCATCTACTGTATCTTCTCCCATAACATCATCAACTTGTGAGGCATAACAAATGATTTCTCCATACTCTCTTGGTTTGAATTTGCCCCCCAATCGAGGTATTTCTTGCTGTAGCAATAATTCAAATTCTAACATTTCCATATTTTTGCTTGTGACCTTATTTTAAGAATTTTGTGGTGATTGTACTTCGCTAGTTTGGTTTTGTGCTTGCTGTGGTATATCTTTTTTGTCTCGGGTGTCTAACTTTAAGCTGAGAACTTTTGATATTCCGTCATGCATACTTACTCCGTAAATGAACTTTGAATTCATTATGAGGGCGTCGTTGTGAGTTACTATAATATATTGGCCTGCTCTTATGTATTTGTTCAGCAGGCCTGCAAGACGCTCTGAGTTTCTCTTGTCTAAGGCTGCGTCTATTTCGTCAAAGACATAGAAATGATATGGTTTGAATTCTTGAATTGCGAATAGGAGGGATAGTGCAATTAGGGTTTGTTCTCCACCTGATAACGAAGATGAGTCAAAATACTTTCCTTTGCCTAGTTGAATTACTATTTCTATTCCTCCTGCGAAAAGGTCTTCTTCATTTTCTGCCCTAAGAAATGCCCTTCCTTTGCTGTAAAGTTCTGAAGCGTTTCTTGAGAATAGTTCGTTAATTCCTTTGAAAGTTTTCATGAATGTTTTCTTTTTCTTTTGGTCTATTTCTGCTACTATTTTGAGAATTTCTTCTTTTTCTTTTTCCAAAGTTTGAACTTTTTCTTGTACCTTGTCATATTCCACTTTTATCTGGTCGTAAACTTCAAGGGCTCGCATGTTTATTGCTCCTATGTTTTGAATATCTTGCTTGGCTTTGTCAAGTTTTTGCTGTAGAACTTCTAAAGATGCTTTTATAGGTTCAGATTCAGGAACGTCTTTTAATTCTATTTGAAGAGACTCAAGAGATGCAGATAATTTAGCTATGCCTATATCAATATAGTTTATCTGGTCGGATATTTGAGCTATTTCTGTCCTCTTTGTAGACATGTCGTAATTGTTTTCTTGTATTTGGATTTGTATTTTGTCCCTGTCTTCGAATAGTTTTTTGAATTTTTTACTTAATTCTGATTCTTCCTGTTCTTTTGCAGTTAGAAAACTCTGTTTTTCTTCTAAACGTTCTTTCATATTTGTAATTTCTTCTTGTAACTCTTCTAGGCCTTTCTGACTGTTTTTGATATTCTCGAGCATGTTCTCTAATTCATGTTCTTTAAACTTTAAAGTCTGATCTAGATTTTCAGTAGTTCGGCCTGAAACTTCTTCTATTTCTCTTAGCTTGGAGTTGTATTGTTCAGTTATTGATGCTACATCTATAGTTTTATTTTCAAGAGCCTCGCGTTTTGAATTTAAAATAGATATTTCTTTTACAATTACTTCTATTTCTGTGACTAAGACTTTCATATATTTTTGTTTTTCTTTTACTAATTTTTGATTTGAATGTTCATGTTTTGTTTTACTTATTTGTTGAGATATTTCATATAGCTTTTTTGAAGATTCTTGCTGTTCTTGTTTTATGTTTTTTATTGCCAAGGTGTTTTTTTCGATAGATTCTTTTCCTTCAGATATTTTATTTAGAGAATCTTTTGTGACATGAGCAATGTGATCATGAGTCATTTTATTCTGACATAACGGACAGATGTCTATCTTTATTATTTGTTCTTTTATTTTTTCTGCATTTCTAATTTGTGCTTCGCTTGATGCTAAATTTCTATTGTATTCTATTTCTTTTTTAGACAAATCTTCAATGTTGCTTTTTGTTTTTTCAGATTCTTTTTCGAGCTTTGATATTTGTTCTAAACATTCTTCTTCGCTTTTATAGATAAATTCACGAGATATATTTTCTATTTGTTTCAATACGGAGTCTGAATCTACTTCTAATCTGTGGTTGCGAGCTTCTTTTTCCTTTAAGCGTTCTTTAATTGAATATAGCTCGGTTTTTACTGACAAAAGCTTGTTTTTTTCTTCTTCTATTTTTACCAATTCAGCTTTCTTTTTTTTAATTTCTTCTTGCTTTTTAGCAAGCATTGGAGATTCTTTACTTAACTGTTCAATCTCCGTTTTATATTCTGGAATTGAACTTTTTAAGTGCTCAATTCTGCGCTCGAATTCTAATTTTCTTTTTTGAGTAGATTCTATTCTTACTTTTAGGCCCTCTATTTCTCCCCTTAGAGTGTTTATTCTTTCTTGTAAAGTTTCACGCTCTATTCCACTTGAGCGCTTTATTAGAGCATTAATACTTGCAATTTGCTCATTCATTGAATCTATTTCTAATTGGGTCTGTTCTAGTTTTAATTTCATCTTCTCTCTTTGAGCTTTTTTATCGTCCAAAGATTTCTTTGCGGAGTCCATTTCTTTTTGGACATCCGACATTTTGCGAACTAGCATTGAATATCTGCAACGATTTATTGTGTCTTCTAAGTCTTTGTATTTGAGTGCTTGTGTTCTTTCTCTTTCTAGATTGTTAAGAAAAGACTTGCGTTCTCTTAGGACGGCAGATATTTCTTTCAAACGTTCTTCGGTTTTTTCTAGTTCGTGTAAGGCTTTCTCTTTTCTTGATTCATATACTGCTATCCCAGATACTTCTTCAATTACTTTTCTTCTGTCTTCTGGATGCATTTTTACTATTGCCTGAATTTGGCCTTGAAGAATTAAGTTAAATCCGTGGGGGTCTATTCCTGCATGTGCTAAGAGTTCTATTATTTCTCCCCTATTTTTTATTTCATTGTTTATTTTATATATTCCTTGTCCATTGCTTCTTATAATTCTTGAAATTACGACTTCATTTCCTGGAATGTTAAATGTTTTCTGCGAGTTATCAAATGTTACTTCGACGAAGGCTTCTCTTGCTGGTTTTACAAATTTAGAACCTGAAAATAAAAGAGATGTTGTTTTCTCTGCACGAATTGATTTTGCAGATAGTCTTCCTAGGGCAAAACAGAGTGCGTCTGAGACATTTGAGTTGTGTGCAAAGATATTGTTTGCTATGAAATTATGGTTGCCTTCTACTGTGAGATCGTAAACAAATTCTGGTTTATTTAGTTTTTCAATTGAAACGATTTTATCCCAATAAATGTCTGAACTAGAGATATTTTCTAACAAGGTGATTAGACTACTTATTTGTTGAATTCTTGATAAGAAAATATAGCTTAGTTGATTTTTAAAATTAATTAGATTTTGGGGTCTTGGAGCAAATATTTGTTTTGCCCATTGATTTCTTATTATAGTTTTATGAAGGCCTATATCTTCAGAGGCAGTTCTAGAAGATATATTGAGTGCATCCATAAACTCTATCAAAATTAATTGATTAGAATTAAGGGCATTATATCTTTCATGAAGAAGAGCGAACTTTTGATGAAATAATGGCAAGATTTTTCTTATTCCTTGCCTTGATGGAGCACATCTATTTTCTATATATGCCATAAATGTGGGATAATCTTGTTTCAGAGGCTTTACTTTTATCCCTAATAACTGCGTTAATTCTTTGACCTTTAAATTTATTTCTTGAGGTAGTAAGTCTACATTTTCATTAGGAACTTGATTTTTTGAAACAGCATTGTAAAGGTTTTGTTTTTTATGAGCAACTCTCAAAGGAATATTATCATAAAACTTTCTTAAGTTCTCAGAACCGTAAATATAGATATAATAATAAGCTTGCTTTTTCTTTTCAACAGTGTTGACAGCTGCACACATTCTTAGTTTAATTTTAGATATTATCCCAAACCTTAATAGAAGAGACTGAATTTGTCTTGATAGATTTTTGTTTTTTGTGCAATACTCTATAATTCCTATTTCTTTTCTTACGCTTCCATCTGTGTCAAACAAGCCTGCTAAAAGATTAGAAACACTCTTTTTTCCCAAAGTGAGTAAATAGTTTGGAATATCTTTCTCTACACTTGTAATAGTCTTATTAGTTACTTGTGGATATAGCACTCTTAATTTATTATAAAACTCTTTATCTCTACAATATATCCTTGTGACATTTTTATCTAATCTTTTTCTAATTCCCCACTTTGAGAATTCTAGAATTAATTTTTCATAATCTTCTAAAACTTCTTTATCATTATTTACAAATTCTATTCTGTCTTGTGCTATATATCCGTCTCCTATGATATACCCCATTAACCTAGCAAAGTTTTCGTCTTCTCTATCTGAGAATATTTCTAGATCTCTAGGAGCAGCTATAAACATTCCAATATCTAATTCACTTATTGTCTTACTATTTACTCCAAAATTAGAGAAACACATTATTGGATGACACTTAGTTGCTTTTAGCTCTCTACCGCTTCGTGTTTTTATCTTATAGATATCATCTCCATCTCTCCTAATGAATTTTGATATATTCTTCTTCTCCGCCTTCATTGTTGTTTTATTTAAAGAGATTATTTCTATGGTATTATTTCCATTTACATAAATTCCATCATCTAGATTTTTTACCTCTGTAGATCTTTTTATTTGATCTTCTACTAATTTCCCAATTTCAATTTCGGTTCCATCTACAAGAGTAACTATACTATCGTAGCTCAAAGATTTGCCAGATCCATTTGGACCCACGACAGTATTAATTCCAGTGTCAAATATTACTTCTGTGCGCTTGGCGAATGACTTGAAGCCCTGCATTACCATCTTTTTGATATAAGTCATATTCTCTTTGAGGAGTTTATTGTTTTAAATGTTGTTGGTTTTGTATTTTGTTAAGTTATATGGTGAATTGCATGAATGCTTAAATATAGTGAAAAAGAAAAATGGATGGCATGACATCAGTTTCAATTCCACCACGCAGACCAGTAAGAAAACTAGTTACTGGTATAATTTGGGGAGATGAAGGAAAGGGAAAAATAGTTGATGATTATGTTTGCCTTGCTCAAAGCTTTGAAGATGGTCGAGACACTGTAGTTGCTCGTTTTCAAGGAGGAGAAAATGCAGGCCATACGCTTTATGTATTTATTAATGGGAAGTGGGAGAGATTTGTTACTCATGCTGCTCCTAGCGGAATAATAAGAAATACTGATATTGCTATTGGACCTGGAGTTGCATTTAATCCATTGTCTTTAATAGAAGAAATAAAAAAGGCAGATAGACTGATTGGTGGATATAATGGGAGAATTCTCATATCAAATCGTGTGGGAATTTGTTTTGATTACCATAAAATGATAGACTCTGCTAGAGAATCGGCAGGAAAGGGGGTCGGTTCGACTAGAAGCGGAATAGCCCCATTTTATGAAGATGTTGCTAGGAAAACAACTAGAGTAACTTTTCAAGAATATTTAAGCGATAAGTTTCCAGATAAACTGAGGCAAGTTTTAGAAGATAAGAAAGTTGAACTAGAAGCCATTGGAATAAATCATTCAGGTATGCTTGAAATGCTTGTCGAGAAACATAAATCTGCACGTCAAGGATTAAGAGGACACGGAGTAGATTTAGAATATAGAATGGCGGAGTATATGAAAAGAGGAGCTCATATTATTATTGAAGGAGCTCAGGGAAGCGGATTAGATGTTGATATGGGAGATATTCCTAATACTACTTCTTCCCACTTACTGGCACCTAATGCTTTTCCTTCGCTTGGATTAAAAAGAAAGGACTTTGATATAATAGGTGTTGAAAAAATATATGTTACTCGAGTAGGTGACGGGGATTTTCCTACTTATACCACAGATTCATTTGCTGAAATAGGAGACTTAAACGGAGAATTTGGAGCAAGCACAGGGAGAAAACGTAGAGTTGGTTATCCAGACTGGGTTATGGCTAGAAGGAATGCATGGCTTAATGATTGCGACGGGATTGTTCTGACTAGGGCTGATTGTGTTCAAGATAGAGAAATGAAAGTATGTGTTGCTTATGAGGTTGATGGAAAAGTTAGGACAGAAGTGCCTGTATCTCTAACGGGAGTTAAACCGGTATATTCTGGCACTAGTTATAAATGGAAACTGTGGGAAGGACATAGAAATCTTGCTGATCCTCTTAATGAACCTCCAGAACTGACTGCAATAAGGGCAGATTATGTAAAAAATGGTTTTGATGGATTGCCTGGGGCTATGAAAGAATTCAAACGACATCATGATGAGTTTGTAGATTGTAAAACGGTAGGAATTTCTATAGGTGCAAAAAGCGGTGAGACGATTTATGTTTAGAACAGTTTATTTTGATTTGATTTTCTTGATGCTTGCGGATAAAGGTTTTTCCATGTTGCCCAAGAAGTTCTGACTATTCCTGTATCTGCTAGGGCTTTTCCTTGTGATTTTATGAATTCTATTGTTGTCGGGTCTGATGGATATCCTGAACCCATATTTGGGAATTGTTTTTTTATTTTTGTTACTGCTTCTTCCCTAGATACTTTTGCAATTATTGATGCTGCACTTACAACGGGATAATTAAAGTCTGCCTTATGCTCGCACCTTACGTCTAGGTTTTCTTTATACTTTACGAATGAGAGCATTTTGTTTTTCCATGCTAGTGTGTTTACTGAAGGGCAGTCTACTATTACTTTTATTTTGTCTTTTTCGTTATTTAGTTTATTGATTATATCTGCGGCTTTTTTTGCTTCTAAGGTGTTTAGATTTATGCTATTTACGGCTTCGTCAATTTCTGCCGGTGAGCTTTCTGCTATTTCTATGCTAATCGAGTTTTTCTTTATTTGTTCTGCTATCGCTATTCTTTGAGGATGTGTTAATAATTTAGAATCTTTTGCACCTAATTCTTTTAGAACTTTTTCGTCTGTTGATTTTATTAGAACTCCTGCTAGGAACATAGGACCTAAAATTGGACCTCTTCCCGCATCGTCTATTCCGATTAGATACATATTGTTATGAGAAATTGTTTATTTATAAGGTTTTTAGGATGCTTGTAGTGAGAATTAACAGACAAAAACGTCTGCACATATTCCGCCCCTATTTGTGTTTTGAGAGTTAATTCCCTTTAATCTTAACCCTCTGATAAATGGAGTTCTGTGAGACATTACATAGACTTCTGGGACAACACTTATTTTAATGACATCTATATTTTTTTGAAGGAGTATTTTTCCATATTCTCTCATTGTATAACTGTCTATATCAAGTAAACCCTTGCAATTATTATATGCCCTAACAAAAAAACCGTTAATTGGGATAGGAACAGAACCTATTACAATTTTTTCTAAAGCATCTGCTGTTACTCGTAATTCTTTATCTATTTTGTCTCTGTTCTCTATTTTAATTTCGTCAATTTTAAAATCTTTAAGAAATCTTGGTCTTTCTTTAGGACAGTACAAAACGAAATCTCTTGTTAGTGTATCTTTCTCCCATAAATTAATGTCACATGGATTTCTTAACCTTTCTTTAATCGCTTCTAATAATGATGGTTTTTTATTTTTTCTTAATATTGAATATGCATCTGTAGGTGATGCTCTTACAACTCTTTGAGAATTTCCATCTTCATCTAATTCAAATATTAATTTGGCCATGAAAATTGACTTCTCAATGATTGTTTAAAGAGTTTTAGATAGCGTTTAATTAGTTATATCGTTCTATCTTAGAAGAGCTATATCTTCCCGAACTTGGAACTGTTGTATATGTGTGAGTCATAGCATCTCTGCTGTTCTCACTATTACGAGCATATTGCTTTTGATTACCTTGATGGTCCATTAGACCGCATGCAAAACACATGTTATTCATATGTTGAAGTTATATTTAAAGGTATCTGTTGTGGTTTTTATAGAGTAGTAACATTATTAATTTGATATAATTTCTTTTACCACTAGAGGAAAATCTGTGAAGCCGTCGCCCGAAGTGAAGTGGCCTTTGTTATGTTCTACTATGACTTTCGCTCCTAGAAGAGATTTGAATACTTCTTTATCTGATAAGCTTACGAAAGGGTCGTTGTCTGAGAAAATACATGTTAAATCTGATAGATGCAAGTTTATTTTTTCAAAGTCTATTGGTGTTTCTAACCAAGGTTCTGCGATTCTCTTTGACTCTCTGTCTTCCATTCCTTGTAATGTGAAAAATGGAGCGATTAAGACTATTTTGCCTACTTGAACTGCTCCTTTTAATGATTCTAAATATCTGAGAATTGTTTGACAGCCTATACTGTGGCCTATGAAATATGTTTCTCGGTTTGGTTTAGGAACTATTTCTGTTAGTTTGTTTACCCAGGCAGTTATTTCTGGTTCATCTGTGTTTGGCATAACTGGAATTTCAACTTGGAAGCCTTCTTCTTTCAGAGATTTTGAAACTGATTGATACCAGTTGCTTTCTGGATTTGTGCCCCAACTATGGACGATGATTGCTTTTTTCATATAATTGTAATAATTTAATTGTTTATAATATTAGCGGTTAAAAATAGATATATTCAATTGCTTTTGCAGTAAACAAACTAGTATAAAAGATAATAGTCATTGGGTTAAAAATTGTTAATAAAAATGTTGAAATGAAACTAGAAAAAATATTTAGGGAATTAATTTCTGTAGCATTCGTAAGAGTGCCGTTTAATCCATTCATTATCATTAACCCCCCAAAAATAATTAAGGTAATTGAACTAATTATTACAAAGACTATTTTAATTTTATTCTTCTCAAGTAACTTGCCTATTCCAAATAATGCGAGTGAAATATAAAATAAATCAACAATTGTTACTGCCAAAACACCTAAGAGTCCGTCAAAAACTGTTCTTTGCAAAGATAAATTAATTATATAAAAAAATACGGGCCCTATTGCGAGCTGTAGAAATAAACCAGTCATCAAACCTTTCTTGACCACCCCTCTTTTCACATTCATATTTGAAAAATTCCACTTCTATTTATAGCGGGGGTGGGATTTGAACCACACGACCTCCGGGTTATGGGCCCGGTGAGCACTCCAGGCTGCTCCACCCCGCTGTATTAATATGGACGACGGGATGCTTTTAAACCTTATCTTTGAAAGGTTTAAATAGTGTTATTTTCAAGCTAAATTCCCTATGACCGAAGTATTGCCTAGAAGAGTGTATTGTTCTGAATTAGAGAGAACTAGACCTATTGGACGTTTTATTTCTGTTAGGGATTCTGATAATGGTGTTGGTTTATCGCATTCATTTATAGGGAAAGGCAGGTTGCACGATTTACCTTTAATAAGGGGCCCTGATTCTCCAGGTTTATTTGTATCTCCTAAACCAGGTAGAGTAGTTCTTGATTTAGAAGATGTACCCTATACTTCTTTTCCATTAGAATTCAAAAGTGAAAGAGATTTGAGGATTGTTTCTGCTGCTCAATTGTTTGAATATGTCCCTAATTGAATTGGTTTTGGTAAGTTTACCTGGTTTTTATAGAAGTGTATCTGCCGAAATGAGACTTTATGAAAGATTGAGTAGTTAACTTTATTATCTACTTTAAGTTTATTATTTTATGAGTGGACCTTGTGAGGGAAAATTATTTATTGGAAAAGCAGATGTTTACATACATATTAAGGGAAAGTCTAATGCTACTGTGACTCATGTCGATATTGAACTTGATGAGTTAAATGACATTATTGAGCCTGGAGAGAATACTTATGTTGGTTCTAAAGAAGGCGGAGTGTTTATTGGTTTGAAGAAAGAAATGATTTTAAGGGCTGAGAAGATTGTTAAGAGGAGTAAAAAATGAATAGAGGTCATTGGTGGATTTTAGCTTTTAATGCGTTGTATTTATTGATATTTGCAATTTATTATATTAGTATTCAAAATTATGAGTTCTTGGTTTATATTTTAGTTATTGTAATTTTAGGTTTGATTCTCGGAATTAACTTGAGAAAGTCTCACTTCGATGTCAAAGTGTTTGAATTAAACCGTAACACTTTGAACATCCAAAAGTCCAAAAAGAAAAATCAAGGACTTTTTGATAATTTGGTTTTGTGGCTTTTGTCTATTTGGGGACTTTTGCATATGATTGGCGGAGGCGTTAAGATTGCTGGAACTAAAGTTTACGCATTGCGCTTGATAGATATTGTGAATAATGGAGGAGACTTTTATATATTGAAAATGGACCAGTTGATTCATTTTTATGGATTTTTTGTTGCTGCGATTCTTGTTTATCAACTGCTTATGGCTACTGGTTCTAATGCTTCTAAATCTCCTAAGTTAATGGTGTTTTTAGCCTGGATTGGTAGCATGGGTTTAGGTGCTTTGAATGAGGTCGTGGAGTTTATTGCTTTCATCTCGCTGGCTCAGACCGGAGTTGGAGATATGTATAATACTGGATTAGATTTGATATTTAATCTAGCCGGGGCTTTAGTGGGGGCTTTTGTTGCCCATAAAATATATAAGAATTAAATAATAATAAACAAAATGAATACTCAAATAATTCTTGTTCGTCATGGGGAGTCTATGGCAAATGCAAAAAAGATGTCTCAGGGCAAACAGGATGAATGGATAGATACTCATTTAACTGAAAAAGGAAGAGAGGAAGCAGAAAAGGTTGCTCTGCGATTGAAAAAAGAGAAAATAGACATCATTTATTCTTCTGATTTAAAAAGAGCTAAAGAGACTGCTGAGGCAATAAATAAATTTCATAATGTTAAGATAAAACTCGATATTAGATTAAGAGATATATTGAATGGTGAATTGCTTGAAGACTTTGTTAAAAAATGTGCTGATTCATTTAAAGAAATTGAGAATGAAGATAAGAATGTGCTAGTTGTTGCTCATGGGTCTTCTGTTTTGACTTTATTAGGGATTATATCTGGAAGTAAAGAAGAAGGCGATAAAATAGTAAAAGAAAATAAGGGTAAATATGGAAATACTTATGTTAGTCTTGTGGAGAAAAACAACGACAAGTATGAGATTAAGCTTATAGGCTGTAGAAAGCATTTAGATGATTAACTTTCCTTACTTATTGATTTTAATAAAAATAAAAAATAAATTATTGTTTAGTTAGCTTATGCGTAATAACCTAAGTTATTATCTGCGGTTATCGAAACCGCCGCCTTCGCTGTCACGCTTCTTCTTGAAGCATGTCAAACAGAATACAGGTTTTCCTTCCGTAGGTTTGAAAGGTACTTCGCATTCTTGCTTGCATTCAGAACATACTGCTTTGTGCATTTCTCGTGGTCCTGACGAAAATCGTCTAGGTCCGCCAAATCTACGCTCTCCGCCGAATGAT
>JAGVXB010000029.1 GCA_018303995.1 Candidatus Pacearchaeota archaeon | reverse complement strand
TGTTCTGTCTGGATGATGTCTGATTATTGCATCAAAATTAAATAATTCTTTGATTGCTTTTTTATGATGCTCTAATATTGGAATATGCGCATCTGTTAATCTCAATGAAAACTCTGAAGATTTATGGCCATCGCCCATATAATAGCCAATAAATTCAGCTAACTTGGGAGTCAGTTCTTTTGGAAGAGATACAATATCTTTTCTCCTTGAATCATAATCTATATTTGTTTCAAGAATAACTTTATTAGATTCACTTGAAGGTTTATGCAGAAGGTTTGATGGCAAAAGAGTGCCTTTCTTTAATTCTGAAGCTTCTACTTCCTTTATTTTTAAATCTTCAACAATGAAAAACCTGTGATTTGGAGAAGATTCTATTCTTGAATAAGGGGTTTTGATAGAGAGTACTTTTTTATGACCTGTCGTTTGGGTTTTTTCTGTAACTTTTGAAGGAATATATTTGCCTGTATGCCAATCTAAAGAGATTACGTTTTCACCTACTTGAATGTCGTCTATTTTTTTGTAACCATTTTCAGTCAGAACTGGATAATTAGGGGGAAGACAGTGGTCAAGATGAGCATGCGATAATACTATAGCGTCGATAGAACCAAGGTCTCCAATTTCTGAAACATCTAGATAAGGAAACTTTTCGGGACCTTCTATTATTCCAGGGTTTATTCCGCAATCAAAGACTATTTTCGATTTTGGAGTTTGAAGCAATAAACATGAACGACCTACTTGTCTTCCTGAGCCTAAATATGTTAATCTGACCCACATATCCATCTTTTCAGGATTCCAATTTTCATATATTTTCTTTCCTATTTCATTAAGGAATTTTTTTCTGTAATTGTTATTTGCATATAAAACTGCCCTTATTTTTTCAGTTATTTTAGAATGTATTGCAGGGCTTCTCTGTGTTTGAGCAGTCCACATTGTTGAGTCTCTGATGTCTTTAATTATTGAACCTTGTTTGCCTATCACTATTCCAGGGCGTTTTGCTTCTATGACTACGATGCTACGAGGAAAGTCAAAGATTATGCTTTCTATTTCCGCTTCTGCTGGGACTAACTCTCGAATTGTTTTTTCAGTTACATCTTCGGGGGCAAGAATACTGCTATCGGCGCGAAGTTCTATTCTTTTTTTTACTTTTTGGACTATTTCTCTAACTTTTTCGTCGCTTTTTTTGAAAAATTCTTTATCTGAAATGTATAAAACTATGTTTGCCCCTTCAAAAATGGCTTCGCTAACTACTCCATTTGGCAATTCGCTTTTTATCGTTTTCAATATTTCACTCATTATAGAACTCTACTTTGCTGTTTCAAAAGAAGATCTTACCTCTTTATCTACAACTTGCTTAATTTCACCTTTCTTAACTGTGTAGATGTCAATTCCTGCCCCTACTGATGGCTCGCGAGCCATTGCCGCACGAATACACTTTGTTGCTAAATCGATGCCCTTATCTAAGCTCATGTTTTTTTCGTATTCTAAGTCTAAAATAGGGTGTGCTTGCATTATTCCGCTACCAGTCGCAACACATGTTTCATGTTGTTGAATATATCCGTCCGGTGAAATATCATATAAGTACAATCCTTTTTCGTCGTATCCTGATAAAATAAAGTGAGTTATGCTTGGAATTATCGAAGGCGTACGGATGTTCCCATAAACCATGTTTGCTAAGAAACTTGCTGCTTCAGGAACGGTTATTTTTTCTTTTGTTCTTAATTCTTTCAATTTAAATTCTGCTCTTAAAATTTCTAGAACTTTTCTTGTGTCTGATGCTGTTCCCGCAGTTGTAGCAACCATTCTATCAGTGACTTCTAAGATTTTTTTTGCTGTGCCTGCTAAATATGAAACGCCTCCACCTTGACCACCGTAGGACTGACGCCTGTCTGCCGCTACAACTATGCCGTCTTTGCAGACTATGCCTATGGTTAACGTTCCAGTCTTTAGAACGTGCTTTGCAATTTCTTGATCCATTATAAAATAGAAAATACCTCTTAAGTTAGACTTTAAACAGAGTATTTAAATTTTCCTGTTCGAAAATTTAATCGATAAACTAACTAAGTGTTCAGTGAGTCTTGAAATGTCAGTAAAGAAATGTTAATAAAGAGCGATACATCTCTTTTTATATGTTTACGAAGAAACAAGAGTTTGAACTTTTAACCGCAATTAAAGGAAGGGGAGAGATTCCTTTAAAGTTTGCCTATCTCGGAGAGGGAGCTTATAATTGGGTAGCTATTGCTCAAGAAAGAGCAAAAAAAGGAGGAATAAACTTGATAGAAAGAAAGCTATTAAGTTCAAGAACTGAAGATTTTCTCAGAAAATATGAAGGGGTAGGTCAGCTTAACGTTATTGATATTGGTTGTGGAGATGGAACACCAGCTTATCCAATATTAGAAAAACTCAATGAGAAAAAAATTAAGTTTAATTATGTGCCTGTTGATATCTCTGAAGAAATGTTAAACCTAGCAGAGAAAAAGATAAAGAAGGATTTCAATGTAAATTCAGATAAGGTTTTGTTAGATCTTGATTCTGGACAATTCTCAGACAAGATTTATGGTTTAAGAAAAGAAAGTACTGCAAACTTACTGCTGTTCTTAGGAAGCACTTTAGGAAACTTTTCAGATATGAATAGAGTACTATCAAACATATTGGAATCTATGAGTTCTGAAGACTATTTAATTATTGGAATGGAAATGACTAATCTTGTTAAAGCTGAACAACTTATTCCCCATTACACTGCAGAAATAGTGCAAAATTTACTAAAATTTATACCAAATAAAATTGGCTTCAATGATAGCAATTCTGAAAATGTTGTTAATTGGAATGCTAATGAAAATAGAATAGAAGTTAAGTTGAAACTTAAGAAAGATGTTGGTGTAAAAGTCGGTTCAGAGTCTTTTACATTAAAGAAAAATGAGTTAATTCTGCTTGGGAGATCAGCTAAGTTTACTGAATGGACATTTACGAAATTGTTATCTGATGCAGGTTTTAGGACAGAACTTCTAACTACAAGCGAGGATAGAGGGTATACACTTTCAATGATACAACCAACAAGATATTCAGTCTAATTGGAATATCTTCAAATACCTACTGGATATTGGACAAATGTTTCAATAATAATTCTAAACTTTATCGTTCTCGACTACTACTGTCGAAACTCCGTTAACTTTTCTAAAACGAATAACATGGTCTACGAAACCTTCCATTTTTGATTCGTGGCTGACTATTAGGAGTTGTTTTAAATGCATTTCCTGAAGCATATCTCTTACTTTGTCTAATTGTTGTTCTGAGAAACCTTCTGTTGGCTCGTCTAGAATTATTACATCTTGAGTCTTTATTTTACTTAAAATTGAATTTATTAGCTGGTTTAATGCTAGTCTGTAGGCTAACGCCACAGCTGTTCTTTCTCCTCCTGAAAGGAATTGATAGTCCAGTTCAAATTCATTGTGAACTATGACTGGAGAGAAATTTTCGTCTAAGTAGACCTCAAATGAGTCTGTTGTAAGCACTGAAAACCATTTATTGAAGATCTTGGTGAATTCTTTTCTTAATGCTATTAGAATATTTTTTTCTGTGAATTTGATGAGGTTTGAAAAATTGTTTGAAAGCCAGTTTTCTATATCTAACATTGAGATTAATTTTTGTCTTGAACGTTCACCAATGTATATTTCTTTTTCTAATTTATTTATTTCTTTGTTTATTAACTCAGTTTCTTTTCTTATTTCTGCAAATTCTATTTCTTTTTTTTGTTCCGATTCTAATATTTTTGATAATTCTTCTTTTTTAATTTTTAATAAATTCTCGAATTTTGTATACTCCAAGGAATGTTTTTTTAGCGAGTCTATGTGTTCGTTAATCAATACTAAATCTTTCTCAATTGACTCCTTATTTTTTAGAAGTTCTTCTTTTTTCTTAATATATTTATCTATATTCTCTTGTTTAACATTCTGTATTTCTATTGTTATACGCTCATGCTCGAGATTTTTTAAATCTTCTTTTTGTTTCTTTAATTCTGTTTCTATTCTAGTTATTTCTGATGCTAATGCCATTTTATTTTTTTCTATTTCTTTTATGCTTGATTCAGTAGCATTCATGATGTTGTGTTTGTGGACCTCTGGGACGTCTTGAAGACACGTTGGGCAAAAATTCATTTGAAAGACCCTGCTTTTTTTACTTAATTCTTGATTTTTTAGAATATCTAGCGAGTGATTTTTAGAATTCAGATCTAGGTATTCTTTGTCCAATAACTCTATAGTCTTCTTTGTTTTAGATATTTGTTCTAGAATTGTACTTAATTTTGTATATTCAGGTTGTATTTTTGTATTTCCTATAGATTCATCTATTTCTTTTATGTCTTTTAAAATTCTCGAAATTTGTTCTTGTTTATTGTTTGCCATTATTGCAGACTTTTCTATTTCTTTTTTGAAATTTTCTTTTTCAGTGACTAATTGAATCAGAGAATCTACTTCTTTTTGTTGAATTTCTCTAGCGTTTTTTGATTGTTTTATTTCTTCTTCTTTAACTAATATTTTAGATTCTAGAATTTTTATAAATTTTAGATTTGAGTCTAGCTCGTTTCTTTTTACGTCTAGAAGGGCTGACTCTATCTGAAGAGTTCTAGACTCCTCGCGAATCCACATTATTATTCTTTGTGCGTTGTCTTGAATGCGTTTGTATTTGTCTACTCCGAATACATGCCTTAGAACATCTAAACGAACTTCAGTATCTTCAATAATTATTTGTTTCATCTCTTCTTGTGGTGTGTAAACCGTATATCTGTAAACAAGATTATTTTTTCTTACGAAATCCATTGGATAATTCAATAATTCTATTATTTTTTGTTTGACTTCGGTTACAGACGACTCGAAACGAATGTCATTTATTGTTATTGCTGCAAAATCTTGATTTATAGACTTTGCATTTCTTTTAAGTCCACGGTCAATTACAACTTTTATTCCATCTATATCTATTTCTAAAGATACTTCGCCATATTCTTCGCTGTTAGATAATAACGATGAACCTCTCTGCCCTGGCTGGAGTCCGAATAAGGCATATTCTATGGCTAAAAGAACTGTTGTTTTTCCTGAACCTACGTCTCCTGCCAATAAGACTGCTCCTTCCGGGAATTTTATTTCCGTTTCTTTGTAACTTCTTATATTCTTCAGGCGTATATTTTTGAAAATCATGGGAATAATATCCTTTTTGAATCTGCAAATAATCTATCTTCGAATGTTCTTGATATTTCATCTTCTTTTTTTTCTAAATTAAGAGTTGACAGCAGTAAAGGGATGTGTTTATTTAGTTCATGAGGATTTTTTATGCAAAAGTTATTTACTATTTCTTTCTCGAAGTCTTCTGTTTGAGGAGATACATCCATTTCTACAATGGGAAAGAATAACTTTGTTGTGTTTTTTAAGAAACAGAAAACTCCTTGACTTCTTGCGAATTCCTCTATTTTGTTGAAATTTATGTCTACTATCTTTCCTCGTTCTAAGACTCCTTTTAATTTTAATATTAGTATTTTATCTTTTAATGGTTGATTTTTTAATTCTTTGATTATTGTTTCAGTGCCTTCTAAAGAATCTGTTATTTCTAAGTCTAAAACTAAGACATCTTTTAATTTTATATTGTGACGTTTTATATTTTTATTTGTGTCGACTATGTAAAAAGCTCCGTATTTTAAGTCCTCTAATTCGCTTGCATTATTTGGATATATTGGACCTCCATATACTGCATTTTCTTTTTCGTACAATAGATGTAAATGGCCTAGAGCAATGTAATCTACTTGAGGAAGAATTTTTCTATCTACTGATGGAATGTCTAATGTTGGGAGTGCGTCTTTTAATGTTGTGTGAAGCATTAAAATTTTAAATAATCCTGGAGCATCTTGTAATCTTATTTTAGGAATATCGTAGACCTCAAGACCAGTTTTTTTACCTGGGAAACCGTAAATGGCTACGTTTTTGTAAATTGTGGGTTCTAAGATTATCGAGCCGTTTCTTTCTTCTGATTTATATACATTTACTGCGAAACCTGATTTTTCTAGAACATCTAGAAAGCTTTTTCCTGAAATTGAGTAGTCATGACTACCTGCTATGATAAAAACGGGTATGTTTGCTTCTTTTAACTTTCTAAACTCGTTAAATGTGTCTTTTATTATTTCTATTGGGGGATATGCCGAGTCGAATAAATCGCCCGCTATTAAAACAAAATCAATTTTTTCTTTTTTACACATATCTAAGGCATATTTGAAGCTTTCAAAGTTTAAATGCTGTAATTCAGGGTATCTCCAGCTACCTAAGTGACAGTCTGCTAGATGCGCGAATTTCATGATATTTTTCTAGTTGTGGAGTTTATAGGATTTGTTGTGATTGCGGTTTGGAGGGTTTGTTGTTATTTGTATTTATCATCTATATCCTGAGATCTGTGCTCTGGGTATCTTGGGGGATTTTGCCTTATTCTTGGAGGTTGATATATATTGTTAGTTTTAGGAGGATTTCTGTCCTGCCATCTGTAAGATTCACCGTCGCTTTCGCCTGAATGATATTTTTCTTCCAAATTTATTTTTATTGACATGATGCCTTTGTGATGTGGATAGTTTATAGAAGTTTAGTTACTATTGAAGTGGAAATGTCTGCTTAATTACTGCGTTGTTAAATTCTTCTTTTGTCAATTTTCCATCTGCGTATTTTACAACATTCTCAGTTGTGACTGAATATTCTTCTACTTCGCTTTGGGTTAATATGTGCACAGTTATTTTATCTGCATTGTGTGAGAATCCGGTTGCTGCTCCGTAAACAAATGACAAGACATCTTCTTTATTTTGTACTTGAGGTATTGAAAGTGCAATAAGTGTTTCTTTTTCTTGCACGTCGATCATTGCGTCCGTTATTCCTGCTTCGGAAAGTAATGAATACAATTGCGAGTTATCAGGATTTAATTCAATATCTTCTTCTATTGAAACTGCTTCTCCGGGTGAGCCCTTTTGTAAAAACCAAAATACTGCTCCTGCAATAATAACTAATAGGATTAGGAAAATCCATTTCTTTTTTCCTTTACGAGGAATTTGTTTTTGATTATCTTTTGTTCCCATGTTATTTTCTCCCTACTTTTGCAAGATTATATGTTGTCGTTGTTGTTGCAACTTTTGCGCTTGCACCATATGTTAATCCAGCATACATATTTTTAGCATTATTGTTTGCACTTAACGGAATGCTTGTAGAGGGTGTTCTAGGAGGATTATTATTAACGTTCAAACGATATATTCCTGCATTATTGCTATATCTCGATGCAACTCCGTATGTAGGCAATCCTTCTCCTGGACCTCTTATTGATTCTTGATATAGTTGGTTTGCTGCCCATTGTGCTATGGGAGTAGTGTAACCTATCATATTTCCTTGTACTCCTGATACAATCGGAGTTGTTGGTCTGCTAGGAAGGGTTATAATTACAGGCCTATTCTCAACTCGCGGAGTAACTAGCGCGGACTCGCCATTATATTGCATATTTGTAGGATTATTAACTGTAAATGTTTCAAGAACTTCTTTTTTTTCAGGAGTGAAATATAAATTTAGTCCAGCTACTATTGCTTTATTAGTAATGCCGGAGCCACTTAAAACAACATTGCCGTTTTTCACTGCTTGTTGGATAGTTACACTGGGATTGCCACTCTTGACTAATTTATTCATAAATTCAGGGGATGTTTTAATCGTAATAGAAAACTCTTTTGTTGAAGGAGCTTTTTCTATTGACTTTATTTTCGAGCCTTCAAAAGAGACTAAATAATTCTCCTTAACACCTTCTTTGCTAGTAACTAATAGCCCTATTTCTTTTCCACCTAATATGTCTATTACCTTAGTAGGTGCTCTTTCAATAAGCGGGTTAATGGAATCTATTATTGGAGGAATATTCTTTGGAGGAATTAATGTTTTCTCGCAGTCCCATGTTTGACAGCTAAATGTTGCCGAGTAAGTTTTAGAGCTATTTGCTGAAGATCGGCTAACAGATAGAACTTCGGAATAAACGTAAACTACGCTGTTTGGACCTTGAGGGGCAGGACATTTTTTAGATTCTATAACATCGCTATATGTAAGCACATTTGAGCCTTGAACTGCAGAAGCGTCTCGGAATGCTTGATTCCATCTATCGACATCATATGAGGGCATTTTTTGCATTTCTTTTCTTTGAGACTCGAAGTCACTTGTACCAAATAACTTTTCGTGATATAATCCGCTGTCAGTTCCTGAAGTCGATCTAGTCATCTCCCAATTATCATGTTCTCCAGATTTACACTTTGCAAGGATTCTATCATGAGTATCTTTAAATTCCTGAATTACATCTGCAGGCCAGTTCTCAAGATTATTGAAACCAATATTTGCAGAACCTTGATATCCTGTAGTCACATGTGTGGGCGTTTCTCCAAAAAGGTCTTCTGCAAAAACTAATGGAATGAGAGTTAAGGATAGGATTATAAATAATATTGCTCCTCTTTTCATTTATTTATATATTCGTGAATGTATTTAAAGTTTACCGATGGGATTTGTTGTTTAAAATTTTAGTTTAATTTCTAAGACTTCTAGGTTTTCGAAGAAAATCTTTTTACTTGCTATTACTTTCGAGGTTAGATTTTCTTTTTCCAATAATTTGTTAATTTTATCCATTGGCGTCAATGAGGAAACTAGCAAAAGTATAATTCCATCTTTTTCCAGATGCTTTTTTACTTGGTCCAGGAATTTTAAAATTAATTCGTCTCCTTCTTCTCCGCCTGTGGTTGCTAATTTGCTTTCTTCGTCTTCATATTTATCTTCTGCTAAATACGGAGGATTGCATAATATTAAATCAAATTTACCTTTTACTTTTTGAAATAGGCTTGAGCGTATTTTTTTTATCCTATTGTCAGTTATTGAGTCTAAGGCACTTTTATTTATGTCTACTGCCGTGACTGATTTTGCCACTGATTCCAGGGCTTTTTTTGCTAAAATTCCTGATCCTGTGCACATATCTAAAACAGACTTGTTTTTTGCATATTTTTCTATTACACTCTCAAAAAGAAAAGAATCTTCTGCGGGTTCGTATACTAGACTCATACCAAATTATTAGCTTATCCAATTTAATATTTTATCTTTAAATATTATTACTGAAATTAGTGAACCTACTAGAATCAATAAAATAAAAATCATGAATATGAGTTTTCCTGTTCCCCCAGGATTATATTTTGTTGAAGGAAGCGGTTTTAATATGTATTGAGGGGCTGGAGGAGTTTGAATTTGTGGAGATACTTGAGAAATTGGAGGAGTTGGAACTGAAGGCATTCCTTGTGTTTGCGGTTGATTTTGATTTATTGTCTGGGAAGTTACTTGAGAGTTTGGATTGCCTTGAGTAGAAGATTGTTGAGGTATTGCGTTTGTGATATAAGTAAGGGCTTGCTGAACTTCTTGTGCTGGATAACCTGAATTAATTAGAGATTGAGCTACTCTTGCAGGATTGCCTCCGTGCTCAATTGCATTCTTTAACATCCCAAGTATATCTTCTCTCATGCTAGTGTTACTGACTGACCATTTGAAAGTAAATGAACATTATAACCTTTTTTGTATCCCATTTCTTCTGCAACATGCATTCCCGGAATTGTTTTTGCATGATCTCCATGTGAAGGAATGACATTTTCTGGATTTGTTAATTTTATTAGTTCCATTAAATCTTCTCTTGAACCGTGTCCTGAAACGTGAAGATTATCGAATATTACTGGATTGAATTTCTTTAATCTGTTTTGTAAGTCACTTCTGCTTGCGATTGTTTCTGGAGCTGGAATTGTTTTTGATGAAAATATTATATGATCTTTTTCTTTTATTTTAAAGGGTAGCTGGTCTCGAGCCATTCTATCTAAAATTGAGCCTTTTTCTCCCTGATGACCTGTGCATACAATTAGATATTTACTTCGGTCTTCGTTTGCTTGTTTTAAGAATTTTTCGACTTGTCTCTTATATGTTGCCATTATAATATCTTTTTTGAAAGGAACTTGATTTATGACTTCTCCAGCTGAAACGTATTTTGCTAGACTACGGCCTACAAAAACGATTTTTCTATCTAGTTTTTGTCCGAAGTCAACTATGGATTTTAATCTTGCAATGTGAGATGCAAATGTCGTTACGACTAAGCCAGATTTGCTATCTTCTGTATTTATTAGAGTGTCTCGGACCATGTCTCTGGCTACTTGTTCTGATGGCGTTTTCTTTTCTGAATGAGCATAAAGACAATTTACAATTAATGCTTTTACTCCTATTTTGGATAGTTCTTTTAGGCGTTTGTAATTTGGTTTGTCTCCTATGACTGGAGTGTTATCTAATTTGTAATCATTGTACTTTATATTTTTCTTTTCCATTCACTGTTGTGATTCCATTTGGTTTTACTGTATGTAATTTATTAGGAATTGGATTTTCTCTTTCAGGCAATAATGCTTTCAATACTTCCATTGTGTAAGGGGTTCCGTATACTCCCGCATTATATCTGTGAGCTAAATATTGCACTGCTCCAACGTGGTCCAGATGAGCGTGAGATACTAAAATAGATTTAACTTTATGGCGTAACTTATTTTCATCCATGTAATGGTCGTTTGGAAGTGCGCCTATTGCCCTCATTCCGTGCTCAGTAGGTATTTTTTCTTTTTCACTTACGCCTACTAACGCTGGTATGAATAAGCCAGCATCACATAGAGTTACGTCCTCTCCTGACTCGACAGCAGTCATGTTTTTACCAACTTCGCTAAAACCTCCTATTGCATGAATCTTCACCATATTTTGATATTGTTAAGTATGTTTATATAGATAACTGAGTAGTTCTTAAATCTCTATTTTTATAAATATGAATGTAATAATACAAATTAAAGATATTTTCCTCTTGCTCTAGTTGGTTCAAAGTAATAACCTTTAGATATAGGGGTTTGCCTCATTGGAGTCACTCCTTCTTGAACTAAGCCGTCAACTGCTCTTGCAAATTGATCTGCGGGTGTATCTTTAGGAACATGTCTTGACAAATCATAAAGAGACCTTATTGATTCTGGAGGTCTTCCGTCTTCGGATATGCCAACTACAATTTCTTCCTGGACTTGCCTTACAGGATCTTTTTTATCCATGATATGTTAAAACAAGATGAGATTATAAATAAGACTATAAGTAAGCTATATATATTAAAGAATACAAACACTGTTATGGAACATCATATTAATGTGCTTTATGGGGCTGTCGTTCTTTTATTAGTTATTCAGTTAATTTCATTTACATTTATTAGTTCTCAATCTGCTAAATTAATCTCACAACAGCAGAATTTTGAAAAAGAAACTGATGGGGTGATAAATGTTTTGAAACAAGAGAATCAATATCGCATCGGGGAAATAGTTAGAAGTTTGTCTCAACAGAGAACTGATTTTGAAAATCAAATAGAATTTTTGAAGTCGACTCAACAAGATTTTTCCCTTGTTATTGAAGAGGCTATTAAAAAAGTTGTTACTGTAACTACCGACTTGTCTGCCGGAACTGGTTTTATTGTTGCAGATGGAAGTTATATTATCACTAATAATCATGTGATCGAAGGAAGTAATACTATACAAGTTCAAACTTATGCTAATGAAGTATATGTTGCCGAACTTGTTGGTGCTGATGCTAATGCAGATATTGCGGTTTTGAAAATTTCTGGTGAGCTTGATGCGTTTGAATTATCTGATTCTGATGAAGTAGTGATTGGTGAAAAAGTAATTGCTATTGGAAATCCTTTGGGGCTATCATTTACAGTAACTGAAGGAATTGTTTCTGCATTACATAGAGAGGGACCTAACGGGCTTCAAGCATATATTCAAACTGATGTAACTTTAAATCCCGGAAATTCTGGTGGTCCTCTTGTAAATAAAGATGGAAAGATTATAGGAATGGCTAATTTCAAAGTTGGAGGCGCTGAAGCTTTGGGATTTGCGCTTGAGAGTAATACATTACGAAAGACAGCTAATGAGATTGTTAAGATGGAGATAATAGTTTGATATGTTGGCTCTAAAATCCTCTGCGCGAGACAGTAAAAGATATTTATTGATTAAGGGATTGCGTAGTTCTGTTGAAAAGGCGATTCTAGAATATATCGGCGTTCTTGGATGGGCTGAAGCCTCGCCGGTTTTTGTTTCTGAGCACGCTGACGAAGTTGTAGTTTGCGTTAATAGAGAAGCTTTGACTAATGTTCGCGCGGCTTTGGCTTTGGCTAAAGATAATTTGACAGTTTTAAGAGTTTCAGGGACTTTGAAGGGTTTGGAGAAATAAATTTGTAATATAATTAATATTATAAACATAGATTTTAAATTTAATTTATGTCCATTTTTGAACCTATAAATGTCTATTTAGGTCGTGCTGTCGGTCCTTATGAAGAAATTGTATTTAGAGATTTTGTATTGCTTGATATGGGAGATTTTTTGCAAAAACAAGGAATTAATCCAAGCAGTAGTTTTGAAGAATTTAAAATTGTTAAAAAGCCATTTGAATCTATTTTTTATTTTTTCCCTTCTGTTCGTTTAGGCATTGAATATATTTTATATCCTGAAACTGAAATTTGTGGAATTAATATTCTTCCTAGATTTCCTAAAAATTGTCTTGTGGGACAGATTCATAAGCTCATATTGGAGCATGGAAGGAGTAGGGTAAATTTTAAATAGCCTAATATCTGCTGACGTGTGTTAAGAGGTTTACTAATACTACTACTATGGATATGCCAACAGAAATGCAACATCAAGCTATGGGATATGACCGAGCTGCGACTATGTTTTCTCCTGAGGGACATTTGCTTCAGGTCGAGTACGCAGAGAAGACTGTAAAGCTTGGAAGTAATAGTGTCGGATTGGTTTGCAAGGACGGCGTTATATTTGTTGCAGACAAGCGTATTCGTGACAACTTAATTGCTCCTGAATCTGCTGTTAAAGTTTTTGAAGTTGATGATCATGTTATGGCTACTGCTGCCGGAATTGCTTCTGACGCCCGCGTTTTGATTGACCGTGCTCGTTTGCTTGCTCAGCAACATAAAGTCTCATACGGAACGCCTGTAGATCCTATAAGTGTTATACAGATGATTGCAGATAATAAGCAAGCATACACACAATATGGAGGCTCACGTCCGTATGGAGTTTCAATAATGATTGCTGGAGTTTCAAAAAATAGACCTCACCTATATACGTCAGATATTACTGGAAACTTTTTTGCATATAGGGCTAATTCTATTGGAGAGAATGATGAACAAATTAAGGAAGAGTTACGAAAGGGATTCAAAGATGATATGACTATGGATGAGGGAGTTAAGTTTGTAATTAAAATATTTAAGGAAATTCTTGGAAAGAATTTTGAAGTCTCTAGATTCGATGTTGGAATGATTTCACTTAAAGAAGGTAAGTTAGTTAGAGTTCATGGTGAAGATTTGAAGAAGTATGCCAAATAATTCTTAGAAAGTGTAGTATAATAATATACAGCATACATTATTATAGTATTATGCTCTAGTTTAGTTATGAATAAAATAAATGAACAACAGAATGAATCCCATGAAGACAGCAATAAAGAACATATAGCAAGAATTCGTAAAGCTATGGTATCAATTGAGGAAGAAATAAAGCACATTGAATTGCACGCTTAGAAAAATATCTTAGTACTCAGCAACCCTTAAAAAGCCATATAATTTTTGAATTTTATGGATAAAATGGATATGCTTACAATAGATGATATTCGGGCAGGGCTTCAAGTAATTGGAAATCCTAGAAGTTATAAATCAATTGAAACTGGTGCTAGAGAAAAAGGCTTGTATGTTTCAGAGAGACGTAAAAGATTTATCCGTACGAGCAGATTACCTGAATTAATTAGATATTTGGGGGTTTTTACTACTGCTGAAGATTTAACAATGGTATGCAGAGACATTCATCAAGAAAATTAGATAGATATGAGAACTAAATCTTTAAATAATCTATATATCAAATCATTACATGGCAAAAGTTGAAGCACGCATTAAGGTAAAGGGAAAGCAATTTGAGATTTCTGTAGATTTGGATGAAGCTCTTAAAGTGCGTGCTGGAAAGGGAAATGTTTCTGCTGCTTTGAATTCTCCTGCAATTTATACTGACGTTAGAAAAGGGATGACTTGTTCTAAGGCAGAGCTTGAGGCTGCTTTTGATACATCTGATATTTATGTAATAGCTGATAGAATTATGAAAAAAGGTGAGATACAAAAAGATCAAGATTTCAGAGATGCTGAGCGAGAGAAACGCATTAAACAAGTAGTCGACTTAATTATTAGAAATGCAGTTGATCAGCACGGTAGGCCTTATACTGACGATAGGATAAGAAAGGCAATAAATGAAGTACATTTTAGTTTTGATAATAGGCCTGCTGAAGCGCAGATGAATGATTTAATTATCAAATTGGCGACAGTTATTCCAATTAAGGTTGAAACTAAGAAAATAAAGATTACCATTCCTGCCAGATTTAGTGCTCAAGTTTATGGAATGTTAAAAGATTATAAGGAAAGTGAAGAATGGCTTTCAAATGGAGATTTGCAAGTTATCATGAATATTCCTTCTGGGTTACAGATTGATTTTTATGACAAGTTGAATTCAGTTACTCACGGTGCAATTGTTAGCCAAGAGATGAAGTAGTTTTACATAAACTAAGATCTTTTTAGTGCTTTAGGATTCAAAGGAAGTTTTCCTACTGGAATTTGTGAGACTGCCCCTTGTAAGGGTTGAAGTTCCATGCATAGGTTGAGAGTGTCATCTCTTCTTGCCCAATAATAAAATCCGCTTTTTAATACTAAATCAATTAATGAAGAGGGATATTTCTTAAATTGGCCGAGCATAGATTTGTAGGCTATTGTGTCTTTTTCAGGCACTCTAACTATTTCTCTTTTTTTTAAAATTTCATCCATGGTGTTTTGATAATGATTTAAGACGCTTCTGACCAAACTATGCCAATCTTCGTCGAATGTCATTTCTTCAATAGAGATTTTTGCATAACCGATTCCATTTCTTTCTTCAAGAGGAGTTCTTTTACTATAATGTGCCTCTAAGTGGGTTGGAAATAATACTTTTGTAGCCGCATCTGCTTCTGAGCGAGTTCTAAAATTTGGTTTGAAGTCTTTTTCAAGACCGTAAAAAAACAATTTGTCTGCTGATGGGAATTGCAATACTTTGAAAGTTGAGTCTGTTCTAAATTCTCCACAAATACTGCTTAGGTTAGCGCGTGGTGCTGACGCCGAAAGACGAAAAACGCCATACATTCCATCGTTTTCTGGAACTATTCGAGCAAGAATAGATCTTGTTTGTTTTTTCACATCGACATGCGAATAGGGAATTTATAAATCTTTTATTTTTATAATCTAGGAAATTATATATATCATTTTAACCACATATATTTATAAATTAAATTATAGTTTTGTTAATATGAAGAGCAGATATGGAAAGTTAAATGGGGCTCTAGGTCTTGGAGTTATTGCATTTGTTGTTGTGTTGCTCGTTTTCATAGGAATGGCGGGTGCATTAAATTTAGGATTGTATGAATTTAAGACTACATCTTATACTGTTGGAGAGACGATTGATTTTCTTGCAGGCATTAATATAACCTCTAATGAGGGAGTTTCAATTCAAGAAATATCCCTTGAGGTTAATCAAGAAATTGTTTGTGTGTTCGCGGTGTCTGGAGAGGAGTTAAAGGGTTGTGATGGAATAGAGATTTCTGTTGTTCCAAATTCTGCTAACTTTATTTATGGAAATGAGGTTAGTGGGCATCTTGTTTATAATATAAGCATAGACACTCTTCAACCTTATGTTAATGCTCCATCACATAATAATTTTAGGCTTATTACACAAACATTAACTCAGACGCTTAATTCAAGTTTTTATCCAATATTAATTGGGGATTCTGCCAGCCTTAATTTCTCAATGGGAACTTATGATGGAGAGGCAATTTTCTCTGGAATATTTGATAACTCTACACTTACATTTATTGGAGAGGTTCGATGGTTAGGCGATCCAAATATGATTCGTGTTGGCGCAGGAAATTATTTGCCTACTAGTTCAACCTCTGGATCTTTGTTTGTTCATTTTATAAACCCTCAGGAGTGTTTACTCCTTTTAGTTGAGTAAGTTATGTCAAAGTTTTTTATTTCTTGTGACAATTGCGGATTGACTTCTATGACTGATTGAATTTAGTTACTCGGGGCGATTGTTGGCGAAGGGATCAAAAGACTAATTACAAGAATATATTCTTAATGTTGGATTTTGTTCTATATCTTTGTTGAAATAAAATTATAATTAATTCTATAACTATTATCCCTAGAATTGAGAAGAAAGTGTTTAGAGCGCTTATTCTTAAACCAATAAGATTGAGGTAAAAAATAACTAAAGGAACTACGGCAATACTTAATGCAAAGGACAAAGCTATTCTTTCTATTTGATCTATTCCTTCTTTACCCTTAGGAAAGAAGATGAAAGTTAAGATAAATCCTGGTAAGAATAAGACGTAGATTAATCCGAATATTATTCTTAATGGAGTTATACCTAAACCAGTGATTAATCCTATGATATAAGTTATAACTGCTACGGCTAAGATAATTCCTAGAACTATAGCTACTTTTCCTTTTGTGTTAAAATTATTCCACTTCATTGTCGTTGTCCTCCAGAACTAATATTGATAAAAGTGCTATTAAAACTCCTGCTATAATTGAAATTGCCCAGCTTAACCAACCTAAACTAGATGTTTTTAATTTTATTATCAAAAAGCCGGCAATTGCTAATATAATTATGAAAAGATAGTCTTTCTTTGTAGCCTTTTTTTGTTTTTTAATTTGTGGCTCTGAGAATACGTCTAATATTCCAAGTATGATTACTAAAGCAAGCATATAATTTAAGTTGAGATAATTGGATACAACGCCCGCCCATAATTCTTCGGCAAGAAGCAACACTAGATAAGTTACAAGTAGGACCTGAAATAAATGATTAACTGTTAATGCAATGTTTCCTTTAAATATATTTTTCATGAAAATACTCCTGGTTTGTAGACAGTTATATTTATCCAGTCTATTGAAAATTTATCTCCATTTGCACTTGAGAATTTAGGAATATGAATAGCCATACTTAATTTATCATTAATGGAGTAAGTTTCATATAGCTGTATTTTCTTTCCTACCACTACCCACTGGCCAGATGGTGCGTGACTTAAATTTAATTCATTCCAAGTATAATTCCACTCTTGACTTATTCTTGCACCTAATAAAAATGAAAGGTTAATTGGAGGAATAACCCTCATCTGAATATCTGCATATTCTGATCCTTTTTGAATAGGAGGATTAACATAAACTAAATCATAATTAACATTCCGATAATTTTCAGAGGAGTTATTATAAATTTCAGACATTCTTTCAACAGGAGTTAGATATGGCTTAGCTGTATCTTCTTCTCCCCCAATATCATAGAAGTAATTGAATTCTTGATCAATTATGAAATTTACAGTTATTAGATATCCAAAAATAAACAGTGGAATTGCAATTATAATTAACTTAATCAGTAAAGGAACTCTTGGTTTTTTAACAATTATATTCATAGACATTTCTCCCATTTTCTTCTAAAAACTGATTGAAGCAGGTGTTGTTAAAACTTTTGGTTCCTGTATATAGGTAGATGGGTCTATTTGTGTCGTATCTAGACATCAACTCTATAGTCTTTTCACTGTCTGCACCACGCCAGAATATATTCCACTCTGCTTCATTCCATTTATTTTCGTCAAATAATCCTGGTGCAATAATTGTTCTGTTTGAGTATGCTAAAATCCACGGAGAATATTCTTTTGAAAAAGACATAATCATTGAATTATGTTCTGTAAGGGCAGATAATTCTCTTATCAAATATAAGTCATCTTCTGTAATAATCTGGTTTTTTGCCCCAATAGACTCTTTTGTTATAATGTAGCTGCTTGAAATGAATAGAAGCGAAAGTATTCCTACACCTACCCACTTTTTTTCTTGGATTACTAAACTAAAACCTAGACCTACAAACATAAGCAAGATAATGTCTAAGTGAATGATAAATCTGTTAAAGAAGAATAACTGGAAATATACAATTGAAGCGTTAATTAGTGCCCAAATAACTAGGAAGTCAAATTTCCTTTTTTTTAAGAGTGAAAATATCCCAATTAATGCAAAAGTAAAGTATGCTAAAGTTAGAAATTGATATTGTTTAAATGAAATGAATGTGCCTGGGCTTTCTCCAGCATCTACAAAACTAGATGCAACAGGTTCAATTATTGTAGTAATTGCAGGCCAAAACCTTCCTATGTAAAAAGAAACTGCAATTAGAAGAATGATTATTCCATATAATACATAAGCGAAATATTTCTTGAAGTCATATCTTTTTCTCCAGCCTGGACCAAAAGTGTAGAAAAAGTAAGAAAGACCAAAAAGATAAAATGTTGGTCTGTGTACTGCTCCCAATATCCCACCAAAGATAATAAACAAATAGAGATGTTTTCGTTTATTAGTAGTTTGATATCTTTTTAGAAAACCTATGCTAAAAAGCATTAAAGCTAGACCAAGAACATTTCTAAAATACATGAAAGTAAACGTTAGAAATTGAGTTACAGAAACAGAATAAAATAAAAGAGAAATTAATGCGGGTGTCTTTCCAAGGTATAGTTTAGTGCACCAGTATAAAGCTAGACCAAGAACAACAATTGAGAGAATGAATATCCATTTGATTATGAAATCGGCATTGAAAAATAGCTTTAATGGTTCCATTAAGTAGAGGAAAGCTGGTTCCATTGTTGGGCCAGTTACGATCCATGAGTCATTTCTTTCTAGACCGTATTCTAATGCATACTTGTATATCCCGGCATCATATCCAAGAGGAATATTGCTATTCAAGTAAGGAATTACTCTTAATATAATAATAATTAGAATTGCTAAAACAAATAAAATGTAATGTACTTTCTTTGAAATTTCTTTTTCTTTGTACTCTGAGATTGCAAAAATTCCCAGAAGTGCAATGATTAAAGCAAATATTTGAAAATGCAAGGCATAACGTGAGATGACTCCAAAATACATCACAGCAATCAACACCGAATAAATTACGCAAAGTTGTAAGAAACTATTTGTGAGAATTTTCTTTATCATTAGAGCCTCCTTTCTTGATTAAGAGATAACTGAATATTGGGCCTAGAATGAAAAGCACAATGAATCCTACAAATCTTCCGGCTAATGTAGCCGATAAACTTTGAATTGGAGTGATTCCTAGCGTAGAAGCTGAAAATACTATTATCGCCTCATTTATCCCTAGACCTGCCGGAGTTATTCCAACAATCATCGAAAGAGCACCCATTGCAGATAAGAATATTGCAGAGCCGAGAGTTATATCAATTCCAAATACTTTAAATTGTAATAATAGATTTAATGCAGATAGAAGTAATTGAACTACAGACATAATAATTACCGCTAAGAGGATATTTCTTTTATTTTTAATTAAGTGCCATCCATTTAGAGTACTAATGAAATGATTTACAAACTTATATTTTGTTTCAGGTATTTTTGGAGACAATACAATTACTATCAAGAAAATTAAGAACATTCCTGAAAATATTGTAAATATTGGCCAACTAATTATGTTCTTTGTTAAGTAAATATTCAGAACACTGAACAAACCGAGTATTGAAGCAATAAAGAATGTTAATATGTAAGACGCTGCTAAAGTTGCAAGGAAGTTAGTATAAGAAAAGCCGTATTTTTTCTTTAAGTATATTCCGCGCACAGCCATTCCTCCGCGGAATGGCATGATTAAATTATAGAATCCAGTTACAATTGATAAGCCGAAGCTTTCTTTCTTGCCTAGTTTCACATTGAATGGAGCAAGTAAGTAATATGTAATTACAGACACGGGAATGTATCCTAAAAGAAAGATTATTCCGATAATTATTAGCAACCATGGGTTTTCGAAAGATACTTCCTTGAATGATGAGTAGTTTGATAGGCCGTAGTGTATGAGCCAGGCTATAAGTACTAGTAGTACAATTATACCAAGAATCTTTTTATGTAGATGTTTCATTTTTATATAGCTTCAAAAAAGATTCCCCCATAGTCAAGTGAGAATATTTTTTAATCAGTTTTTTACTCCTCTTAGCTAAAATTGCCAGATTACTTTGATTTATATCTCTTAACGAAATTTGTCCATTTCCTAAAATTTCGTTAAATGCTCTAGATCCATGGGCAATAACGGGTTTATTAAAACTCAGCCCTTCTAAAATTACATATCCAAAAGAGTCAAGATTACTATAATGCACTAAAAGATCACAGGATTTAATTAAAGCTAAGGCGTCATCTCTAAATCCAAGAAATTTAACATTTTTAGATTGATATTTATTTTTATATCCTTGAAGCAACTTTCCACTTCCCAGGATATATAGAATATTTTTCTTGTTAATGGCAGTTAATTCATTAAATTCTTTTATTAAAAGGTCTATTCCTTGGGCTTTTTCTTGCAAATTAAAACCTGTTACTTCTAAAATGAACCTATAATCTTCTGGTATTTTAAGCTGAGATTTAGAGTATCTTTTTACTAAGGCAATATTAGTCAAGTCTATGCCATTTGGTATGACTTTATATTTCAGGTTAACCTCTTTTTCTTTGGAGATAATTTCTTGCAATAAATGATTTGAAGGAAATGTAACTTGATTTGCGGAGTGAACACATAATCTGTTAAATGGGATCCAAAATACCCTTTTCAATCCAAGCTTATCTTTATTTTCATAATAATAATTACCGTGAACTGTATGGATGTGTTTCTTTCCCAAAATTTTTCTCAATAAAATTATTAAGATTGTGCCAGGTGTTTGACTATAAGAATGAGTTATATCTGCTGATAAGATAAAATGGATATCTGCTAATATGCTTATAATATTAGAAGTATAGACCTCTCTAATTTTATTTTTTTTAGAGAGAAATCTAATCAAATTATCTTTCCAAGTCTCTAAACCTGTCTTTCTTGTTTTATTAATCCCTAACAGAGCTATTTTCATTTTGAATATATAAAACTCTAATCCTATTATTTGAATAGAATATTTTTTCTTCATTTTGGCACATATAACTTATAGAGGATAAAGCATTAAGTGTAGAACAACTATATCTACCTAAAATTATGTAAATTTCGCGGTATTCTGGATATTCAGTATTTAATGAATTCGTAAAGTCTTCAAAAGATTGATTAAATAGATTAGATATTCTAGATTCATTAAATTCTATATTTCTCAGATTATAACCAAATGGCAAAGAGTATTCTGGAGTAATAATTAAATAATTTTGATCTTGGATGTTTTTATATAAATAATTCATAGCTTGGGATTCTTCATCCCCCCATCCTAAAAATGGAGTTCTGTTTGGAGAGTTTGAGAAAGATACTATTCCTAAGATCATTATCATAATCATAATTAGAATATTTATCTTTTTTGAGAAAGAATTCTTAAAGCCAGTAAAAGTTGATGAAATAAGAAATGGAATTAAAATTGCTAAATATAACATTATTCTGTTAGTCGGAAAATCAAGATAGCTAAAAACAAAATAAAGAATTAAGGTAAAGATTATCCAAGTGAAAAGCAGAGGTTTTAATTTTTTGTTTACATTATAACTATAGATTATTCCAAATGTAAACGCCAATATATAAGATATATTTAGAAAGTTTGTCAAAGTCTCTGCATTTACTTCAAATAATACGTGATTTTTCGGAAATAGTGGGTATGTGGCTCCAGAATTAGAGATATAGCCTTGAATTACTGTAAAAACTGGAGATAAAAAGAATAGGCTCAGCACTAAAGTAAGAATCGGTATTTTTATTAAAGATTTCCAATCTTGTTCACTCTTTTTTGAGCTAATGAACAATATAAATATCAGAGGCGTAAAGAAGAGAGTTAGCTTTGGATGCATGGCTAGACTTGTAGGATATAAAACTAAAATTGGCCATTGCTCTTTCAAGATTAAAACAAAAAATATCGCTAAAACTAATAGAAGGGAAATATTTTCTTGAACAAAAAATGAGAATCTATAGTTAATTATCGGAATAAAATTCATTAAAATTAAAGCTGTTAGAATAATTGCATTATTTTTAAAAAATTTGTTTAGCAATATATAGACACTTAAGTTTAGTAGGATTATAGAAAAGATTAAGAATATTTTTGCAGCTAGAAAAGAATCAACACTCAAAATAACTTTAATGATTGCGTGATGCAAAGAAAGAAATTGTAAATAACCAGTAGGGTTCAAAATAGATTCTGTAGAATATGGAGGATTAATATTACTTGTTACTTCCCCTGTCTCTAAAAATAAATTAGCATAACCGATACTAAAATAAGCATCATAAGAATATAGCTGTTCTACTTGGAATAGATCCAAGGCCATAAAAGAAGCACTTACGATTATTATAATTGTTAAGATAGCATAAATTAATTTCTTAGACTTCATTTGTTTTGTATATCTCCTTGTACAAATTAGCTAAATTTGACCACGAATATTTGTTAATCTGCTTACTCATCTTAATCATTTTTTTGTTGAGAATCTTCTTTAAAGATTCTTTGTCTGAGTAGATATAAACTCCATCAAGATCTCTTGCTATATCTTTGTGAGCCTTAATATTTGAGGAAATCACTGGGACTCCACATGCTAGATATTCAAGTATTTTTAGTGGAAAACTGTTTCGATATACAAAAATATCTGGTAAATGACAAACACCAATATCAAAAGACGAAATATATTTAGGAACTTCTGAATGTAAGACTTTTCCAGTAAAAACAACTTTATTTGATATTTTCATAGCCTCTACCATATTTTTTAGGTCTTCCTTACTATTCCCCTCCCCCACCAATATAAGTTTAATCTTTTTGTTTGTTTTTGATATGTTAGCAAATAAATTTAGAAAATCTTGAAGTTGGCGTTTTTTTTCAATGCTGCCTACGTATCCTAAAAGCAGGTCTGAATTTTTTAGTCCATATTTCTTCCTGACATTTGATTCTACTTTTTTGAAGAGATTCGTATCTACACCTGATGGAATAATTGTGTAAGATGCATCTCCAATCCCAAATTCAGAAAAATAGTAATCTCTTAGCCCTTTAGAAATAAAAATAAAGTGATTAACAAAATCACAAAGAATTCTTTCTTGATTATATAAGATAAGTAAATATAATTTCTGCATATTTTCAGAAATATATCCTTGAGAAACAGACATATCTATCCACGGGCTTCTTACTTCATAGATAATTTTTATACTTGGATGAAGAAGCTTAAATAAAACGCATCCAAACAATGAGGAGTTAGGATAAATAGCTTGCAAAAGGCCAATTCTTTTTATTCTATTCTCTTTTAGCAATATATTAAATACTTTGAAACTAAATTTTAAGTTATCTTTAATGGAATAGGTGCTCGATTTAATTTGATAGATCTTATTACATAATGAACTGATTTCTTGAGGAATGTTTGGAGATTTAGAGATAATTAGATTTAATTCTATATTTTTTTCTTTCTTAAAATTTTTTAGCAGGCTGGTTATATCTACTGATAGAGGCTGAGACTCCCCTAATGGCGCATTTTTTACTATGAAAACTCTTTTCATCTCTTCTCAAAATCCAACTTCTTTATGTGATAAAGGATTTCCTCTAAATGTTTTCTATTTATGGCCAAGATATCTGAAATAAGACCTATAAGGATCGACATGCCTCCGAAGACCATTAACATTACACCCACTAAAAGAGATTGAATATGATTTCCTGCGGTGTATACTATATATGAAAGGTAGAACCATCTGATAAATGGGATAAGACCTAAGATGATTAGTATAAATCCTGTGTAGGAGAAGAACTTTAATGAATTATACATTAATGTGTTTCTGACTATTGTTGCTAAGCTTTTCTTTATGTGGCTGCTTACTGATTTGATTAGTTTTGAATGCCCTTCACGTTTTCTGAAGGTTACTGGGACTTCGATGACTTTGAGATTTTTATGACCTGCTTGGATAAGAGTTTCGTGAGTGTATGTGTGCTTTGAAATAACAAATAGTTGTAATGCTGCTTCTCGACTGTATGCTCTGAAACCGCTAGATGCGTCTATTATATCATATCCTGCTGATATTTTGACTACTTTACTTCCTAGGATGTTGCCGTACTTCTTTGCTCCAATCATGTGAGTTAGAGTTTCAACTTTTCTATTTCCTGAAACTATATCTGCTTTTTGATCTAGAATTGGTTTGAGGAGTTGCGGAATTTCTTTTTGATCATATTGGAAATCCGCATCTGTGTTAACTATGATGTCTGCTCCTAACTTAAGTGCAAAGTTTAATCCTTTTTGAAAAGTGTATGCTAAGCCATGGTTCTTTGTATTTCTAATAACATGGTCCGCTCCGGCGTCTTTTGCCGCTTTTGATGTGTTGTCTTTACTGCCATCATCAATTACTAGAACTTCTACTTTGTCAATACCTTTGATTTTTCTAGGGATTTCACGGATAACATTTGCTATAGACTTTTCTTCGTTGTAAGCAGGAATTTGAACAATTAATTTTAAGCCTACCATTATTGTTTTGGAAAACACAGTATTATAAACATTACTTATCGCAGATTAAGTCGTAAATAGACAACACGTCTGCCGAATTATAACATTTTTTACCCTATATCTTTATATATAGAAAGTTACAGAGATTAATATGCAAAAATTGAGCAATCATACTGTGAACATAAAAAATAATAAAAGTGGGAAAACGAATAAGATTTTTAGTATTGCCCTTACTGCAGTTGTTATTGGACTGCTTATTTTCCTTGGTCCAGTACAAGCATTTCAATTATCATTATCAGGTTTGAAGACGAACGCCTACACGGCTGGCGAGACAATTTCTTTTCTAGGCGATGTTGAAATACAGACTAACGAAATTGTTAATGTAAGAAATGTGAGCGTTGTAGTAAACGGTGAGACTGTTTGTACAATTGATATGTGGGGATGGAAATTAACTGCTTGTAACGGAGTTACTATGACTCTCGTAGGATATTCAAGCCCTTATGGATATGGTTATGGATACAATACTTTCCAATCTAATGGATCTGCTGGAAGCTATGCAGGATATGGATATGGTTATGGATATCACCAAGGCAATGGTCCAGGACATATAGTTTACAATGTAACTATAGAAACACCTCATCCATACTTGTGGTTTGGTGGGAATAATAAAGTTAAATTAATAACTAATGTAGATACTCAAGCTCTTGAGTCTGCTGAGTATAATATAATGGTTAATCCATCAATACAAGGAAATGGAAACTTCTCGATGGCTACAGATGGTTATGATATAACTTTACAGGGAATGTATAACAGCACAGATTATACATTAGCTGGAGACTTATATTCGGCAGGCACTCCTGGAGTTCATTATATTGGTGTAGGAAATTACGTTCCTTACTCGACAACTAGTGGAGATATAACATTAAGATTATATGATGCTAATAGAAATGATGACGTTGGAATATTCTGGGTAGGAAATTATAGTGCTGGAAGATGGACACTAAGTTATAACAACCAGGTTAGTTTAGAAGGCGATATGTTATCGGCACCTCAGTGAATAATTTTAATTTAAATTATTTTTTGCTGTTTAGTAACTAAGAATTTTAAGTCCTGAAATCTTTTCAAAATGTTTTTTATTTCTTGTGATTAATGTTTCATTGTTGTGCTTTGCTATTGCTCCAATCATTATATCTTCTATATCTATTATTTCTCCTTTATTTTCCAATTCGGCTTGAATCTCTCCTGCAAGAATAGCCGACTCTTTATCTAACTCTAGAACATGTAAAGAATTAATTAGATTCATTACTTTATCTTTTTCTTCTTGTGAAGAATATTTTTTTGTCCGAGTTAAATGTAATCCGACAATTATTTCAGTTATTACTGGTGTAGTAATTGTAACATCTTCGCTAGAATTATCTATCTCCTGCTCGAGTTTAACTGCTTCTTTTAAGCCTTTAATTATATCTATTATAAAACAACTATCTAGGCAAACCATTATTTGAACATCTCTTTTAATTTTTTGATTCTTTCTTTATGTTGTCTTCTATTTATTTCTCTTATTTTCTCCATATTCTCCTCAAGTTGGTTCGCAGATTCTTTTGATAGAATTCCATGAAAATCGCTTAATTTTACTTTTTTTTTCATTCGTCTAACTACCTCTGAAAAACTTTCTTTTTCACTTTGACGCAGACTAGAAAGTATTTGATAAGCATCTTCTGAGAGAGATATGTTCTTTGTCGCCATACCCACACATATGTGTGGGTGTTTATATATTTTACTATTCGCATACTTTTTTCTTTTAATATTTGAAAAAATTGAACCGCAATCTTTAAAAAGCCTGAATTTTATAAAAGATTGAAAATACAAAGATTCAAAGGAATTATTACGATTATCCTTTGTCTTGGTTACATTACATGAAAGAATTTGATAAAAACGAAGGAGAATATGAAGATTTTGGTTCTGAACCTCAGAGTCGCGTAATTGTTGTTCCTGGAGAAGTTGTTTCATCTGAAGAAGATTTCTTACCTGGGGAGGGAGCTAGACGCGAAGGAAAAGATATTGTTGCTTCTCGTTATGGATTAGCTGAAAAAGTTGGTAGAGTTATTAAGATAATTCCTTTTTCTGGAGCATTTATTCCTAGAAGAAATAATGTTATCATTGGGCGCGTATCTGATATAGTTCATAGTGGTTGGATAGTTGATATTGATTATGCTCAGAATGGATTTTTACCTTTAATGGAAAGCCCTAGATTTGTTAATAAGGGCGAGATGGACCAGTTCTTGGCCATAGGCGACGTAGTTGCTGCTAAGGTCTGGAGTGTAAGCCCTAAGGGAATTGATTTGGCTATGAAAGGAAAGGGTTTAGGAAAATTAGAGGGCGGATTTATATTTAGGGTAAACCCGAGTCGCGTGCCTAGAATTATTGGTCGCGAGGGAAGTATGATTAATTTAATAAAAGTAAATACTGGTTGCAATATAACTATTGGTCAGAATGGGTGGATTTGGGTTAAGGGAAATAGTTTAGATTCTGAATTAAAAGCTAGGAAGGCTATTGAATTTATTGCAGACAAAGTTTTAGTAACTGGATTAACTGAAAAAACTGAAAAATGGTTTGGGGAGAATAAATAATGGTAGTAAAAAGATTAGACGGTAGAAAAGCAGATGAAATGCGCCCTATTACTGCTAAAGTTGGGATTATTCCTAATGCTGATGGAAGTGCTATGTTTACATTTGGAAATACAGTTGCTATTGCTGCTGTTTATGGACCTAGAATGCTACACCCGCAACATATGCAAGACCCCAAGGGTGCAGTGCTTCGAGTGAATTATGATTTGCTTAGTTTCTCAGTATTAGATAGAAAAAAACCGGGACCTTCGAGAAGAAGTCAAGAGATATCTAAAGTAACTGAATGGGCTTTGTCTCCTGCTTTAGATTTAAAAGAATTTCCTAATACCGTTGTTGATGTACAGATTTACATTTTGCAAGCTAATGCTAGCACACGCGTTGCTGGAATAAATGCTGCATCTATGGCTCTTGCACAAGCTGGAATTCCTATGAAAAATTTAGTATGTGGTGTTAGTGTTGGAAAGCTTGATAAGGATTTAGTTATTGATGTTAATGATACTGAAGAGCATTTTGAAGAGGGGGAGGGAGCAACTGACTTTGCAACTGCAAAATTGGCCAATACCGATGAATATACTTTATTACAATTAGATGGAAAAATACAGCCAAATTTAATTCCTCAAGCTCTTGCTCTTGCTGATAAAGCATGTGCTAAAATATATGAAGTTCAGAAAAAGGCATTGAAAAATGTTGCTGAAGGAGATGAAAAATGAAAAAGTTTTTGTTGAAACAAGTTGAAACTTTTGCCTGTTCAATTTCCCCTAGCTCATCTACATTCGCATTAGGGGGAGGAAATTAAACATGAGCTCAATGGGACTTTCTAGTTTAACTTATAACACTTTATCTAAAATGTTTGCTGAAGGTAAGAGATTTGATGGACGTAAGTTAATTGAGCAAAGAGATTTTTCTGTTGAATATAACGTGTCTAATAAAGCTGAAGGAAGTGCTCGCGTTAGAATGGGAAAGACTGAAGTTGTCGTCGGAATTAAGTTAGAAGTTGGAACTCCCTATCCAGATTCTATGGATAAAGGTAATTTAATGGTTTCTGGAGATTTACTACCTTTGGCTTCGCCTCGTTTTGAAAGTGGTCCGCCTAAATTTGCAGCTATAGAGTTACCTAGATTGATTGACAGAATGATTCGTGAGTCGCACGTTATTGATTTGAAAAAGTTAGTAATAACTGAAGGCGAGAAAGTTTGGACTGTGATTATTGATATTTACCCAATAAATGATGATGGCGCTTTGATTGACGCTGCGAGCATAGGAGCAATTGCTGCTTTATTACAGACACATATACCTGCACTTGATAAAGATTGTAAAATAGATCATGAATCTAAATCTACAAAGAAATTGCCTCTTTTGGAAGATACCATACCTCTTTCATTTACATTCTACAAACTTGGAGAGTCTTTGATTATCGATCCTACTCGTGAAGAAGAAGAAGCTTGTGATGGAAAGATTGTATGGGGCATTTCTAATTGGAAAGGTAAAGAACATATGATACATTCTTGCCAGAAAGGCTTAGAGACTGCTATAACTCGTCAAAATGTAGATGAGATGATGAAACACTTGCCAAAAGTGTATGACGATACACTTAAAAAGCTTAAAAAGTTTTTGAAATGATATGGCTGAAGCAACACAAGAATTTACACGGTTTGAAACTGCTAGAATTATAGGAGCTCGTGCTTTGCAGATTTCTATGGATGCTCCTCTTTTGATTAAAATTACAGAGGCAGAGCTAGAAGTTATGCATTATGATGCTTTGAAAATTGCAAGTAAAGAATTCTATTCTGGTGTTTTGCCTATCTCTGTTAGAAGACCTATGCCAACTAAGACTGGCGCTAAGTTGCAACCTATTCGCGATGAGTCTATGGATGATGAGAAGATTATAGAAAAAGAAAAAGAAGTTGAGAAAGAAATAGCTGAGAAAGCTGAAGAAATGGGTCTTGTTAATGAAAATGATAATGAAGAAGCCATTATTGAAGATAATTCTGCTGGTAGTGAGGAATAATTAGTTTTATAAAATAAATTCTTTAAATTGTTTTAATGGTTAAGATAAGTCAAAGAGAATATGCTCTTAAATCAATAGATGAAATGAGAGATTCTAAGGGAGAGACTTTTTGCGATATTAATCAATATTTGACATCCCCACATCCTGCGTTGTCTGATTACTTGATGAATGGAGTTCATGCACCTTTGCAAGATAAATTCAAAGAGGCATATAATAAAGGATTAAATTCATTTGGATATGCAATTTATTCAAGATATTTAGGGAGTAATGGAGTTATTGCATTTAGTGTTGGAAGGCAACTTGTTCTTCATTCCCCTCTTATGCCTCCGTCTTTGGAATGGGGGATTCATGATACCATTGAAGCTCATAAAAAAGTTGTCAAACCGCTTGAATTTATTATTTTTGCTAAGGCATTTGAGGGCGAACAAGATTCTCCCTTGAACGTTTTTGCCGAATTAGCTACAGTAAGTTAAGCGCTTTCCCTGAATATATCATTATACAATCCTAAAAGGGATTCATATTTTTGAGATATTGCTAAAACATGTAATTGTCCGGTCTTTATTGATGGTTTCATACGGTCAAGATGGAATCCTATAATTCCGAGCTCTATCCCTAATATTTCGTAATATATTTTTCTATCATATTCACTAATTTTTGCATTTTTTAAATGTTTGAGTGCATTTATGTCGCGATCCATGCGAGATAAAACATATATTATCGGATTGGCTTCTGCCTCACTGTCTTGAACACTTTGATAATCTGCTAATCTCTCTAATAAAAGCCTCATTTTTTAAAACCAAAGATACTTTGATAGACATGCTTTAAATATGTTTAATGCTTTATTTATTCATGATAATTAAAGAGGTTAGATCTAGAATCATTGAAGATTCTCGCGGGCAGGATACTATTGCCGTTTGTGTTAACGGAGGTGCTGAAGCTTCATCGCCAAATGGAAAGTCTACTGGAGAGTATGAAACTAAATCTTATTATAAATCTCTTAATTTTTGTGTCGGCTTTTTGAATAATTTTAGGGATAAAATTGAGATAAATAAGTTTGATGACTTAGTTAAATTAGAGAAAGCTATTTGTAAGAAACTTGGACTTGGGAATGCTCGCGAATTTGGGGCTAATTCTCTTTACACTTTTCAATCTGCAGTTTTAAAGGCGCTTGCTCATGAGAAGAAAAAAGAATTATTTGAGATTATTGGAACAAATAGGAGAATGCCTTTTCCTGTTGGAAATGTTGTTGGCGGAGGGCTTCATAGTTCTGCTATAAAAATACATCCTAATTTTCAAGAGTTTCTTGTTATTCCTAAATCTAAAAGATTTTCAGATAATTTGAAGATAATGAATTATATTTATGATGGTGTTAAAAATATTTTGCAGAATCATGGAGTCAATGATGAAGGGGCGTGGTTAGTTTCTTCTACAGATGAAGAAGTTTTTGATGCTCTGAATAAAGCAAAGGTTATTGCTGAGAAGAAGTTTAGAGTAGATATTGAGATTGGAATTGATGCAGCTACCTCTACGTTATTTAAAAATAGAAAATATAATTATACGGATAAGAAACTTAATCAATCTGAACAGGTTAAATTTGTTAGCGAGTTAATATTAAATTATGATTTGAGTTATGTTGAAGACCCTTTTCAAGAGAGAGATTTTAAAAACTTCTCAAAGTTGCAGAAAGCCCTTGGTAAAAAGTGTTTGATTGTTGGAGATGATTTGACGGCTACTCAATATAATAGAGTTGTTGGAGCTATACGAACTAAGTCGATAAATGCGATGATTATCAAGCCTAATCAGAATGGCTCGCTTCTTGAATTGAAAAGGATTTTTGATTTATGTCGTAAGCATGGTGTTAAGACAGTTCTTTCGCATAGGTCTGGAGAAACTTTAGATTCTGGGCTTGCTGATTATGCCGTCGGCTTTGGAGCAGATTATATTAAGTGTGGAGTTGCAACTAGATGGCGGGAGGTTAAGCTTATGAGACTTGCGAAGATTGAAAAGAAGATTTAATTATTTGAGAAGGAACTTGTAAGTTTTATATTCATATTCTAAGAACTTTTTGCATTGCTTTTTATTTTTAAAATAGCCTCCAATGTTAAGTCTGTATCTTAATAAGGATACAAAATTTGCAACTAAAGCAACGTATAACCATCTTTTAATCTGCTCCTTTGAATATTTTTTACATATATCAGAGTATTTTATAAATTCATTAAATGCCTTTTCGTTGTTTACTAAGAATGGAGCTAAATCAAATAAAAATGGTCCGTGCCCATATGACGAACCCCAATCAACTAATTTTTGAGGATTGCATATTATATTATCTTCTTTAAAATCGTGATGTTGCCTTGCAAAGGGCATTTTACAAAAATCATCTATAATATTCTCTTTATCTTTTCTTATATAATTTAATAGTTTTATGAACTTATCCACTATTGGAAGTTTAAATTTTTTCAAAATAAATAAATCTTTATCATAATCAAAATTAGAATAAATTCCTTTTCTAAAGAAGTCGCTTTCATCAATTACTGTAGAATTACATCCGGAAAATTTATTTATTTTGTTTATTATTTCTTCTTTGTTTAATCCATTCTGAAATTTGGCAAACTCTCTGACTAATTTAATATCTATGGCTTTTTTGCTCTTTAGGTGTTTGCCTGATACACATTGTTGAACCAATACATTTTTCTTTAGCAAGTTTGGATAAAATATTCTTGGAATTAGATTAGATTTAATTTTAATCAGTTCAAGTAATATGAACTGTTCATTATCTTTAATTTGTTTTATAAAATATTTTTCTTTTTTTCTTGAAACTATATACTTGTGACGGCTTACGGTGCCGTGCGTTATTTCTTTAAATTTCCATTTATTAATATCTTTAAATTTTTCTTCATGGCTTAATATTATCTTAAGTTCATTTAATTCCATTTAATGTGCAACAAATCATTGCTTAAATAATTGCCTTAAAATGTTTAATGTAAGTTTCTTCTAATGACTCGTTTGAATTATCAATTATCCAATCTTTCTTTATATATTTTGAATTCAAGCATTTAAATTGGAGTTTTGTGTTAAAAATGGCCAATTTTAGGTTTTTATCTTCATGACGTCCTCTAATTTTATGCCTTGAGAGTATTGATTTTATTGAAGGTTTTAATGCTCTAACAAATATTTCCGCTTCTTGTTTTTTAAGATTTTTTAGATAAACTATTAATGGTTTAGGAGGATTTTCATATATTATAAACTCAAATACTACATTCTTTCCTGTTGAAAGAGTTTTTATTATCTTTTTTATAGCTAAATATTGCGCTATTTTTTGTTCTTCGGGAGTTCTACCTTCTCCAGGTGGATGATTTTTCTTAATTTTTGCCCAAAATTCATCCTCTGTTATGCGCATCCATTTCTTGTTTTTTGCTATTCTCTTGGCAATGCTTGTTTTTCCACTACCCCCTGGACCAAATATCAATAAGACTTTTCTTTTAGTATCTTGCATGTAACAAGACAGGCTAGAGCACTTTAAAATTGTTATTAGCTGTGAACATCATATTTAAAAACCCTCTAAATTAAGGAAGAATAAGAACTTAGCAGGTACCAACTGAAACAACTTGGACTAAACCCCTGCGCTGTTTATATAATATTATGGTAAAAACCACAAAGAAGAAAGAAGAATCTATTATTGAAAAAGTAGCTCATGCTGCCGAGCATGTAGTTGAGGAAATTGGCGAGGCTGTTGAACACGTTGTTGAAAGCGCTGCTGAAGGTATTGAGAAAGCAATTGAATCTGTTGCTGATGACGATGACGGCGAGAAAGAAAGAAAAGCTAAGAAAAAAACCACTAAGAAAAAAGAAGAAAAAGAATCTGATTCTGCTGAAACTCAAGCCGATGAAGTTGAAAAGAAAGCTAAGCCTAAAAAAGAAATGTCTGAAGCAATGAAGGCAAAGCTTAAGGCAATCGAAGGAAAATTCAAAGATATAGAAAAGATAGATATTAAGGAAAAAGTTACTGGTGAAAAATCTGAGCCGACAAATACTCTTGTTCCAATTGAAGATTATCTGAAGGCTTCTATGCATCTAGGTCCTAGAGTCATTACTCCTAACATGCGCAAGTATATTTACAAAAGACGCGCTGATGGTCTTGCAGTATTCAACACGGCAATGCTTGATACTAAGATGAGAGAGGCAGGAGCATTTCTTTCAAAATTTGCGCCTGAAGATATAATTATTGTCTGTAAAAGAGAGGCAGGCTGGAGAGCAGTCAAATTGTTCTCTGATCTTCTGGGCATTCGTTCTTTTATGAAGAAATATCCTGCTGGAATACTTACAAATACAAATTTGAGCGATTTTTTTGAGTGCAAGTTAGTATTTATTTGCGATCCTTGGTTGGACAAAAATGCATTGATGGATGCTAATCGCGTAGGTATTCCTGTTATGAGTATTTGCGATAGTAATAATTATGCTTTCGGAATTGATCAGATTGTAGCTGGAAATAATAAATCGGCTAAGAGTCTTGGAATGATTATGTATTTACTTGCTAAACTTTATATTGAACATCGAAAATTAGATGTTGCCCTTCCAACAATAGACAAGTTTATTGACGACTGGGAAAATTTGATTCCTCCGAAGTAAAATAGATATTTAATTGCTATAATCTTTATATATATAAAATTAAAGAGTTTCTTATGGCCGATACTGTTTTAAATTATGCAGATTTTCATCTTCCAAGCAAAATTCTTTTTTCAATCCCAACACAAAATACTGAAATTTCTTTTATGATATTACATCCTGATATAGAAGGTTTGCCTTTGGATTCGTCTATTCCAGATTTTGCGCAAAGATTACGAGAATATTCTGTAGTTCCTTATTTGTTAAATTGTGCTCCGGAACCTGACAAAATAGAAGCTTTTCCATTGTATAAGGGAGCAAGTTCAGTAGTTGCTTTTTCTAGGCCTGTAAGATTTCATACTGTAAGATTTGGCAGGGTAGATGATAAAGTTCTACCTCTTGTCCAAGAATTTGAAAGGGGCGGTTACAGGGTTGCTGATTTCAGTGCTTTGCATTATCCTGATGGATTTGACCCTCTAGCAAGAAACCCATATGCAAGAATGTATGTGCGCAGAAATGGTGAAATAGAAATTAGTGGTGGGGCAAAACAAATATTTGTAGATTTAGTAGAGAGATTATTACAGTCCTGAAATCACAACTATCTTTTTATAGCCTTGTTTGCATTTATTATTTTGATGGTGCTTGCACATTTTGTAGAGTCACAGCAACTTGATAAGGAGATTATTTTTGATATTTTTTCCAAAGCGGACGAATTTCGCAAAAATAAAAATTATGGACAACTGCTAAATGGAAAAGTACTTGCGACTTTATTTTATGAGCCAAGTACGAGAACGCGTTTGAGTTTTGAAGCGGCTATGTTAAAACTTGGCGGAAGCGTTATTACTACTGAAAATGCCAAAGAGTTTTCTTCTGCAGTTAAAGGCGAAACTATGGAAGACACGGTTAGGATTGTTTCTGCTTACACAGATGCTATTGTAATTAGACATTATGATGAAGGGATGGCTAAACTTGCTTCTACTTTGAGCAGAGTCCCAGTTATTAATGCTGGAGACGGAAAAGGACAACACCCTACTCAAGCATTATTGGATTTGTATACGATATACAAAGAAATGGGAAGATTGGATGGATTAAAGATTGCAATTGTTGGAGACTTGGCTTCTGGTAGAACGGCTCGCTCTTTGTGTTATTTGTTAGGAAAATTTCCTGGAAACGAAATTATCTTTCTCTCACCTGAACATTTGAAAATGAAAGACGACATCAAAGAATATCTTTTCAGGCATGGAGTAGAGTTTAGAGAAGAAAAAAATCTTGATGAGGTTTTGCCTTTAGCAGATATTGTTTATATGACTCGCATTCAAAAAGAAAGAATTACTTTAGATGAATATACTAATGCTAGAGGGAAATATATTATTGGAGAAAATAATTTTAATCTAATTAAGCCAACTGCTAGAATTTTACATCCTTTGCCGAAGATAGATGAGATTAAACTGCCTATTGAAATTGAACAAACTGATTCTCGTGTGGCTTATTTTAGGCAAGCCGAAAATGGGCTTTATGTCAGGATGGCTTTACTTGCATATATGATGGGTTGAACTCTCTTGAGTTGTAATCCACATAAAAACCCTTATATCTTTCTCCTAAAATTATGGATAAATTTCCTCTTTGTAAAAAGTCTAATAAATCCCTACATTCTTTACCATAGAGGGCAAGTGAATTTTGAGTTTTTATGAGAATATCTTTAAACCTCCTATCTTTGGTTACAATGGCTATGCGTTGTTCATTTAGAAATGCTTTGTACATTGCTTCGGCAACTATTGTTTCATCGACTAAATTTCCATCCCCTTGTCTAGCGGCATCTATAACAAAACCTTTGTATGAATGCAATACATTCGGGCTAGGAACTTTTTCTATTCTTGAAGTTAATAAATCTATTATTTGTTCTTCTTTTTTAATTAATTTATCTAGGAGTTCATATTGATTGGCAAAACGCTTTAAGGCAATTATTTTTCCTTGTGATTCTCCGATTACTGCAGGAGGAGCTATTGTATTTTTGCGGTTTCTTAAAAATTCAAAACATACTTGGGCGTTATCCAATGCAGTTCTTATACTAAAATGTGTTTTTTCTGAATCTGGATGAGATAGAAAAAAATCTAAATTAAGTTGATAGCCCCCTAAAAAATATCTTCCAAGTTCTGAAGTGTCAAACATAAAATAGTCTGCAGTCTTTGAGTCTACTAATTTCATTAAAGATTGTAATCTATCTTCTAAATCCATAGTAACTGTCAAAAATATCTGCTTTTAAATTTATCTTAATGAGTTAAATTAATCGCTAACATACATCTGCAATCTGTTGAGACAATGAAATCTTGGATGTAATTCTTCTGGAATTTGGCCCCTCCAAACATGGAACTTGGAAGAGTATTGGGCTAAAATTTTTATTCTATCCTCTTCTGGAGATGTATGAAAATGATCGCTTTCTAAATGATCTGTAGCTGCTTTGACTTCTCTGTAGACTTTTAGTGCATCCCTATACTTTCCTCGCATTTCAAAATTCATGGAGTGATGATAAAAGAATATGCTTTTTAAACCTTAAGATTATTTGAGATTTAGATTAATTTTATATATGGGATTAACTTATGTTTTGGATGGCTGAAGAAAGGAGTTCTTTGAAGTGGTTGTGGGTCGTGCTTTCAATTATAGGTTTGTTAATATTTGGACCGCTATCTTTTTATTCGTTATTTTATATGATTAGTGGCTATGGAGGTGGTGTGTGGAGATTGTTAGGGTTAATTCCAATTGCAATTGTGGCGATGATTATCTTAGGGCTTGTAAGGCTATTTTCATAAAGAGCAAAAACCTTTAGGACCTATGAAGATACAGTATTTGTTTTATATTGTAGGCGTTATTTTTGTGTTTGCTTCAGTTTGGTATTTTGCAAAAGAGTATATTGCACAGTTCCCTAATAGTGTGAAACTTATTTTATTGGTTGTTTCTGTTGTTGTTTCATATGTGATTGCAGAATTTATGAGGGGGTCGGACATATAATGGCTTACGGTGAATGGTATCCTTTCTTGGGTTGGAGCGTTTTTATAGTTTCATTGATAATTGCAATAGTTATATTTGCAACACATAGAAAATTTTATCCAATATTTTATTTGATTTCTATTTCTTTGTATGTTTTCACGGCAGGATTTTTTATAGATGTGTATGATTTGAGCAAGGGTGGTATTTTGATTGTTCTTGTTATTTCTGCTATATTATTTATGTTAGTTGGATGGTATTTCTCAAAGATATTTGGTGCTGACTCGAGGAAGTAGTCATGAAAAATATAATTCTTATTGGTGTTTTAATTATTGCATTACTTGTTGGTTTTGGTACTGTAATTTTTTACAACGTTCAAGATTATGAGTATAGTTTGGAGTTGAAAGAGAGTATTCCGACTTCGGAAGTTTATGTTACGCTTTCTCAATCATATCCCGTAATGCAAAATTTTGGAGGTTTGCAAGCAGTTGGAAATGGTAGTTTATCTAATATGTCTGAACAAAATATTCAATATGTTTCTACTATTCTTGGAAAAATGACCTTTGAAAATAAAGGGGTTTTGTCTCGTGTTGTTGAGATTCCTCGTCTTATTGCATGTGCTGATTTGACGGCTACTTCTACTAATTTGGGATTTGGAGGTAATAATTGGGTTTTGGCATTGTGGCCAACCTACACAATCTATGAACCTATTTTTAACAATTCTTTAGATGGTTTAAATCAACCCGTGCCTCAAAGATATTATGAACCTAGTATTGGGATCACTAATGAAATTTATCCTCAAAATTATTATGGTTATGGATCTTCTTGGTATGGATATAATCAACAACCAATAGAAGTTAAATCTGGTGAAAAATTAAGTTATTATATCTCGTTGAAGGATTCTTATTTGAGTATAAGAGGAACTAAATCAAGCGTTTTGAAGAATACAAAAATTGAAATTTATGAAATTCCGACTAAAGAGTTTAATCCAATATCTCCTGAAATAACTTATGATTCTTTAATTTACAATCCTACTTGTGAAATGCTTGCTCGCGAATTTGAACCTGTCAAGACTATTGAAATTATTTAATTTTCTATTTCGCGAAACCTTTAAAAAGGAGTTATTTAAGGTTGAAATATGGTAAGCATAGAAAATCAAATTGCAGCAAGAATTGGGGAAATAGTTTATACTCCTAATCAGTTAGCAGATATGTTAAGGCATTTGGGCGTGCCTAAAGCTAGTTCTCTTTCGTTCGGTAATAAAATAAGGGAATATGTAAAGGGAAAATTATTTTATGTTGATCTTGACAAACTTGAAGTTAAACCGGCAAGAGATAGTGATACGAAATATTGGATACCTAAGTCAAGACTTGTAGATATTGTTGAAGGAATGAAATTGTCTCAAGCCACTTCTGAGAGAGATTTAGAAAAGGCTGCTTCAGATTTGGGATATCCTATTTAGTTTAATTAGTAAAGAGGTTCTTATTTAATTCATGAAACCTAAAACATTAAAATGCCGTCTGAACTTTCAAAAATAAACATTACTGATTAGGACGTAATGTTTAAATACTATCTTTAAGCAGATTAAATATTACGATGGAACACGTTGTGAGTGTCTTACTATTTTCCTACAACTTTCTTTAGAAAAGAAGGTTCTAGGAGTCAAAGAAACTATAATAGTATTTTTTGACTCAAAAAATATTCTTTATTTTTTGGAGCGAGTGCGAATTAACTTTCTAACATCAAAGTGTATCTTGATAGAACACTTTGAGTGCCCAAAAAACTACTCAAAGTTTTTAGGGTTAAGAAAGACAAGTAATAATCATAAATGCAATCTTGCCAGATGCATAGGAGATCAATCTGATTTAGTGTAATTCTTAAAAAAATTTACATAAAAATCCAGTTGATCCCGCTGGCGGTTGCGGCTATCTGGTTTGACTTAGACATGCAAGTCTTCCGAAAGGAGGCGAACTGCTCAGTAACACGTAGATAACCTGCCCTATTGCCCATGATACCCTCGGGAAACTGAGATTAAGAATGGATAGGCGCCGACTACTGGAATGTGTTGGCGCTCAAAATTTGCAATAGACTGGGTCTGCGGTGGATTAGGTTGTTGGCGGGGTAAAGGCCCACCAAGCCGATGATCCATACGGGCTTTTAGCGAAGGGGCCCGGAGAGGGAGTCTGAGACACTACTCCCAGCCCTACGGGGTGCAGCAGTCGAGTATTTTCTGCAATGTACGAAAGTATGACAGAGCGAGCCAGAGTGATTTTCTATAATTGAAAATCTTTTGTGACATGTAGATAGTGTTACGAATAAGGACCGGGCAAGACTGGTGCCAGTCGCCGCGGTAATCCCAGCGGTCCAAGTCGCAACCACAATTATTGGGTCTAAAACATCCG